>CACYGK010000036.1 GCA_902774005.1 uncultured Bacteroidales bacterium
ACGACCTATCATCGCTACTTCTTCGGCTGCGATGGTCCAGACCACTTCGCCCTTGTTGATAGGGTCAACATGGTTGATCTGCACACCTACGTTTCCTGCAGGGCACTTCCCACGGAATTCGGTTACGACTGCATTCTTGGTGCCGGAAAGGATGGAACCGGGATTGACTCCGAGATAGACCTTGGCTATCTTTGCAAGTGCATCGATACCGGTCTGGAAGTCCTGCTCACGACCTTTGAGTACTACGTTGGTGTCGGCTGCGAGAGGCATGTCGCTGAATGCAGAAATAAAAATCGCCTTTGGCGCATCGTCAGGATTTGCAACGACTGCGTAAGGGCGCTGGATGAAGAATGCGAACATTCCGCTTTCGAGGAGGACATTCTTCACTTCTTCTGCACTGAGCGAACTAACCTGCTTCTTGCCGAAGTCAACGTAGGTCTGGGTAGCACTGGCTTCGACCTGAACGCTTAAAACTTTACGACGGTCGCCTCTCTCGACAAGTGTCACCTTGCCGGCAACTGGAGAGACGAACTTCATCTCAGGATGCTTTTTGTCGACAAACAAAGCATCGCCAGCCTTGACTGTATCACCTTCCTTTACTACTACTTTCGGTTTCATTCCCCAGAATGCGTCGGGTACGAGTCCGTAAACCTTCGACGCTGTGGCAGCAGAAATCTTAGCGGTAGCCTTGCCTTTCAGGTTGATGTCAAGACCTTTCTTTAGCTTAATTACATTCGCCATATGATTACTAATATATGATTATGTTTCTCTCAATACTATAACAATTTGCAAAGATAATGTATTAAGAGTAAAGGCGGAAATGTATTTCGGAAAATATTTCTGAAATACGTAAAAATAAGGGTGGCGCAGGGTAATATGCTATTTCAGTGTAGCAGGTTTGTAGAAATATGACACTGCTGCAAGGGGAATGGAGAGGATGAGTGCAGTAAAGAAATTCTGGTTGAAGAGTATCATCGTTTTGTCGAATGCCGACAGGGTGTGAAGTTCTTCAACGAGGGTGCTTATCTGGTGGTAGTAGTCGGTCAGACCCGTCTGAAGGTAGATGGCTTTGAGTTCAGGGGCGGCAATCATGCTCTGTATAGAATCGACCAGCATCCCTTTGTCCATGTAGGCAAAATAGATGTATTCCATGCATCCGCTGAGCAGACAGGCATACATGAACATGCTAAGAGAATTCATCCATGTGATGGTGGGAGAGAGTTGAAGTTCCAGTTGAACTGAACGCTTTTTTAGTCTGATTACCAATAAGATTTCAATAACAAGCAGAGCAGGTATACCTATTAGTCCGAGCATCATGTAGATGCCGTTCTGGGTACGGAAACCTGCTACGTAGCAGGCGAATACTGCTACCCAGCACAGTCCCAGAATACTTCCGTATTCCTTTACGAATTTCCTAAGTATGGTAAGGTTGTTATTTTGCATTTATCAACTCCTTCAGTTTGGCAAGGTCTTGCTTTGTCTGGTTGTCGGTAGCCTCAAGATTGCTTATGGTGTTGATGGCATGGATGATGGTAGCGTGGTTACGGCCACCCAGTTTCTTACCTATCTGCACGATGCTCTCGTTGGTCATCTTGTTGGCAAGGTACACGGTCAGCTGACGTATATAGGAGATGGGCTGACGGCGTGTGCGTGATACCAGTGTCTCGGTTGATATCTTGAAGTGTTCGCAGACGATGTCGCATATAGACTCGAAGGTGACGGCTTTCTTGGCATGTGTCTTGACTTTGAAGCGTGGCATGATTTTCTTTACGAGTCGCATGTCTATCTCGCAGTTGTCCACTACGGAGTATGCCATCAGGGAGTTGACGAATCCTTCTAGGTCGCGTATGCTGTCGTCTATATTATCAGAGATAAAGGTGATGATGTCGTCGGAGATGCTGAGTCCTTCCTTGCTAACTTTCGACTTGAGAATGGCGTGACGCAGTTCGCGGTCGGGTTTGTCCATTTCAGCCTGCAATCCCCATTTGAAACGTGTGAGCAGACGGTCTTCGAGTCCGAGGATGTCAATTGGCGGACGGTCGGCTGTCAGTATGATCTGCTTCTTGTTGAGGTGCAGGTGGTTGAATATGTGGAAGAATGTGTTCTGTGTGTCCTGCTTTCCGGAGAGTTCCTGTACGTCGTCGATGATGAGTACGTCGATGGTCTGGTAGAACGCAATGAAGTCGTTACGCTTGTTCTTGATTACGGCATCGGTCCACTGCACCATGAAGAGGTGGGCAGAGACGTAGAGTACGCGCAGTTCGGGGTGGAGTTCCTTTATCTTCAGTCCGATGGCATTGACCAGGTGGGATTTTCCGCAACCTGAGGGTCCGTAGATGAACAGTGGGTTGAAGGTCTTTGCCGGATTTTTTGATATGGCTTCACCGACGGAGCGTGCCAGACGGTTGCTGTCGCCTTCGATGAAGGTGTCGAAGTTGTAGCTGGTGTTAAGCTGGGAGTTGAGTTCGCCAGGATTGGAGGCTCCGAGCATGTTGGGAGTCTCATTTGCCAAGTGTCCCTGCTTAGGTATGGCGATGGCAGTCTTCTTCGTACCTTCCTCATCGACTGTGATGCCTGAACTCTTGTCGGTAAGTATGCGATAGTACAGGGTCACCTCACCGAAGCAGCGATACAGTGCCTTGCGTAGCAGGTCAAGGTATTTGTCTTCAATCACGTCCTTTACAAAAGAGCTGGGAACAGACAACACCAGTTTGCCGTCCGTGAAATTTTCGAATTCCACGAAAGCAAATATCGCGTTATATTGCTCCACTGAGATGTTATCGCGTATTATTGTGCGACATTTCTCCCATATGCTTCTGTAGTCAATCTCCATTAGGATGTGGTTGTTGTTGTAGTAATACTTATTCGTTTTAAAAGGTAGTTCTGCTTCTCATGTCTATTAGACAGTCTAACTCCACCTGGTTGTCGGTTTCCAATATATTATATTGTACGCACGACTGCTTTAGTTTTGTTTTGCAATGCAAATGTCCGACTTTATTTTCTTATGACAAAATCTATTTCTGAACACGTTTTTACTCAAAATCGCTGATTCCTAATATTTTCAGACGTTTACGGGGATGTGTGCAATTTTTATGTCTGCGACGCAGTTGCATTTTTTATACCCGTTGAATATCACGAAGTTAGGTCGCAGGGGCGGTGTTTAACATCTGTTTCTTGATGTTTCTCATAATCGCCTAAATGCTTGTTTTTTATAGCGAAATAGGATTTGACGAAATTTTTGCTGAATTCGTGCTTATTTGGATGTTGTATAGATATAAGAATATCGTACTTTTTTACTTGTCTTTCTTTCCAAAAAGTGAAAAATGAACATATCGTCTGGGGTGCAGACGAAGGTCTTCGAGCAACAGATATGCGTTTCTCGTGGTAGAATCCAGGTTGACTGCTATGCTGTTGTCGTTAAGAAGCATTCCCAGTGAGTTGTCTGTGCTGTTCATTGCTGTATTCAGCTTGCCGGTAATCATATTGGCATTGGATATGGTCTGGTTGGCATTGTTTGCAATACCTTCGATATCGACACGGTTGAGTGTGGCTGTAAGTGTCTCGGCATTGCTCATCACGTTGTTTGCCGATGTCACCAGCTGTGGCACGTCTTTGTCGAGCATGCTGTTGATACGTGCAGTCGATGTACGCAGGTTTGCCGTGGTTGACTCCAGATTGTGAAGTGTAGCGGCCAGTGCTGGGTCGGAAACGAGCTGGTTCAGCGATGTCAGTATGGAATCGACTTTCGGCAGCATCTTCTCGATTTCAGGTATCATATCGGCAGCAGCAGACATGAGGTCGGTAGGTGATTCACCGTAGATGGTGTCACCCGGCTGCAGTATGGCTCCGTTTTGCTCGCCAAGGTCCAGATTCAGTTTTGCCGCACCCAGCATTTCCTTTGTGACGAACACTGATGTACCTTCAGGCATGTTGAACGACTTGTTGATGGTAAGGGTGAGAGCCAGTTTCTGTGTCTTGTTGTTGTAGGAGATGTTCTTGACATAACCTACTTTCAGACCGTTTGCAAGCACGTCGGAAGAGATGCTCAGTCCTGTCACGTTGCTCATGATTACGACATATTCCTTGTCATCGTTGAAGAGGTTCAGTCCCTTGAGCATTACTATACCTATGTAAACGATTACGATAGCTATAATTGCAACGATGGCAATCTTTATTTCTTTTGTGAATCCTTTCATAAAGCGATATCTGATTATTTTTTATTGCTATGTTAGTATGTTTCCGGTTGATTAGTATCTGACGATGAAGGCGCTCGGGAACTTATCGGCGATGCTTTTCTTGAGCCGTTTGGCTTCCTGCAGGGTCTCTGCTGCGCCATAGGTGTATTTATATATGTTCCCTTCCTTGTGAACATCGACTTTCAGTCCTTTGAACTGGCGGTCGTTGGGACTCAGTTTCTTTGCTCCCGACATTATCTGCACCCTGTAGAGCTGTGGAGTGGGGGCAGCGGCTGTTGTAGCCGGTGCGGCAGGTTCACTCTGTACTGCGGTCGGTGTTTCAGGTGCGCTGACTGGTGTTTCAGTTGTCACCACTGGAGCGGGTTCAGGTTCGGTGGGCGTAGTCTGTGCGGGTTGAGGAGTAGGGGTGGACACTCTCTCCAGTTCCTGTGATTTCCCCGCCTGTCGGTTCGAATACTTCACAACGGCATTATAGATGCATTTTGCCATTGTGGATTGTCCGCTTCGTGACATGAGGAATTTTTCTTCAGCCGGGGTGGACAGATATCCTACTTCGAGTAGTACACTCGGCATGTATGTAAGACGCAGAACGGCTAGGTTGGCTTGTCTGACTCCCATGTCCTTCCTGCCTCCGGTATGTACCATCTCGTGTTGTGCCATCTTGGCAAACTCCACACTCTCCTTCATGTCTCTGTCCTGCATGAGTTCAAACATGATATTGCTTTCTGCTGATGAGTCGTAACCGTATTTCTTTGCGGCTTCACCTTCAAGGGCGATTACCGAGTTTTCACGTTTCTCCACTTCGAGGTTTGTCCCTGCGGTTGACAGACTCAGGGTGTACGACTGTACGCCGTAAGCATAGTGTTTTGCGTTCTTGGGCAGTGCATTGACGTGGATAGATACGAAGAGGTCTGCCTTGGCTTTGTTCGCTATCTCTGCACGTCGTCCCAATTCAACAAAGACGTCTGTCTGTCGGGTGTAGATGACTTTGATGTTGGAATGGTTCTTGAGCATACGACCTACTTCCATCGTGATGTTGTAGGCTATGTCTTTCTCCCTGTTGGAACGGGACGAGCCGATGGTGCCAGGGTCTTTGCCACCGTGTCCGGCATCAAGAACTACGACAAACTGCTTGTTTGCTGCTTCGGCATAGATGGTGCCAAACCAACAAAACGCTGCTATTATATATATAATAATGTGTAAACGTCGCATATTCTTTTCAGTTTGCAAAGATAGGCTATTATGTTTTACTGAAAAAACGGAACGACTATTTTGTGTCGTCCCGTTATGTTAAACAATGCTTACAAAAGTTTAAAACACTTTCGGTCCTGATTTATTGTAAGAATCGATTAAGCTTCTTTTTCGCCGAGTTTGATGTCGAGTTCCTTGAAACTCTCAACAAGAATGCTCACAGCTCTGTCAACCTGCTCTTTTGTGTGGGTAGCCATCAGAGCTACACGTACCAGTGTGTCCTGAGGAGCACAAGCCGGTGGAATAACAGGGTTGATGAATACTCCCTTGTCGAAGGCACGGGCTGTAACGGCAAATGTCTTTTCCGGGTCACGAACGTAGAGAGGAATGATAGGACTTTCGCTATCTCCGATTTCGAAACCGGCAGACTTGAATTGTTCCAATGCGTAGTTTGTGATTTTCCAGAGGTTTTCCTGACGTTCCGGTTCTGACTGCAGGATATGCAGAGCCTCCAGAGCTGCTGCTGTACTTGCAGGAGTGTTCGATGCAGAGAAAATGTATGTTCTACTGCTATGGCGCAACCAGTTGATGGTGTCTTTGTCTGATGCGATGAAACCGCCGATGGAAGCGAGTGACTTGGAGAATGTACCCATGATGAGGTCGACGTCGTCTGTAACACCGAAGTGGTCGCAAGTACCACGTCCCTGACGTCCGAATACACCCAGACCATGAGCCTCGTCAACCATTATGCTGGCGTTGTATTTCTTCTTCAGTTCTACGATCTGGGGCAGTTTTGCGAGGTCGCCTTCCATCGAGAAAAGTCCGTCGGTTACAATCATCTTGATGGCATCAGGATTACATCTCATAAGCTGGCTTTCCAGATGCTCCATGTCATTATGTCTGTAACGGAGGAATTCTGAGAACGAAAGTCTGCGTCCGTCAACGATTGAGGCGTGGTCGCGGTCGTCACACAGTATGTAGTCGCCACGTCCGGTCACACATGATACGACGCCTGAATTCACGCTGAAACCGGTAGAGTAGCACAGAGCTTCATCCTTGCCGATGAATTCTGCGAGTTCTCCTTCGAGCTTTACGTGCAAATCCAAGGTTCCGTTCAGGAAACGTGAACCTGCACAACCTGTACCGTATTTGTCGATAGCTTTCTTTGCAGCGTCACAGATTCGCTTGTCGTAGGTCAGACCCATATACGAGTTTGATCCAAACATGAGAACTTTGTGTCCTCCCATCAACACCTCTGTATCCTGGTGACTGTCAATCTCGCGGAAGTAAGGATAGATGCCCGCATTCATATATTTCTGCGGCTCCCTAAACTTACTCATTTTTTCTTGTAGTAAACCCATATCTTTTTATTAGCGGTTTCTTGTCTATAAATCGTTCTTGACTTACTAGTTTTCAGTGCCATATAAATTGAACAATGGTGTCACGGATTGCTCAAAATGGCTTTCATCGTGCAAAGGTACGAAAAAAAAGTTGTTCCGCACTCTATTTAGATAAAAAATATCAAAAATCTGCAAAATCATTTTTTTTGTGTGAATATATAACAAATTAAGTGCTATTTTTGCAAACGCAAATTAAAAAAGCGGAATGGATAGTCGCAAAAAGATTATATTCATCGTTAACCCAAAATCAGGAACATCTGGAAAAGAGCGGATACTGGAGCTGATAGACCAGCAGCTCGACCGTGAACTTTTCGAATGGGAGATACGTACTACCCAGAGGGCTGGTCATGCAGCAGAGATTGCCAAGTACGCCGCTAACCAGGCTATAGATATAGTATGTGCAATTGGAGGCGACGGAACGGTGAACGAAACGGCACGTGCCATCGTACATACGAATACCGCACTTGCCATCATACCTTCGGGTAGTGGAAACGGACTGGCTCGCCACCTCCATATACCGATGGATGCAAGGGGTGCAATCGGAATACTGAACGAATGCAATATCCATCCGATGGACTACGGACTGATAAACACTCATCCTTTCTTCTGTACCTGCGGTATGGGGTTCGATGCTTTCATCTCAATGAAATTTGCGGAGGCTGGTCGCCGAGGTCCGCTTACATATATAGAAAATGTATTAGCAAACGGACTTATCTACGATCCTGATACTTATGATATTTATATCGACGACCAGCAGGTCAGTGAATATAAGGCGTACTGCATAGCTTGTGCCAATGCCTCGCAATACGGTAATAATGCTTATATTGCACCGGTTGCTTCGGTTCGCGACGGACTTATGGACGTAACCATCATCCAGCCGTTCACCGTCATCGATGCCCCTCAGATTGCCATCCAGCTGTTCAACGGCAAATTGCCTAACAACAGTAGGGTAAAGACGTTCCAGTGTAAGAAACTGCATATCCACCGTAGTCGTCCGGCAGCCATACATTATGACGGTGACCCTGTCAATACTGGTACGGATATCGACGTTCAGATAGTTCACGACGGACTTCTCTGTATCTCACCGCAGCATGAGGGACTTATCGATAAGACTCCGAACTTCCCGAATGCCATACTCGAGCAGTTTAACAATTTCTTCCAGCGTAGCGAATCCATGTTGCAGGATAATATCCGTCGAACCCAGGAAATTCATAAGAAGAACATAGAGATAATAAAAAAACTTACAAAGAAATAAATCCTTGTAAGTTTTTTATTCATTGTCAGTGTCCTGCGCAGAACACCGTGAAGTTTTACTTTTTCTTCATTGCAGCGTAGCGGTTCATGAACTTGTCCACGCGACCTGCTGTGTCCACCAGCTTAGCCTTACCTGTGTAGAATGGGTGAGAAGAAGATGAGATTTCGAGTTTTACTACAGGATACTCCTGACCTTCGAAAATCTCAGTGTCGTTTGACTTTGCAGTCGAACGTGAGAGAAACATATCGCCGTTTGACATGTCCTTGAAGATTACCGGACGATAGTTTTCTGGGTGAATACCTTTTTTCATTTTCCTATAAGTGTTTAATTTTTATACTATTACGGGCTGACGGTATATACGTCGGCACTGTGTAATGGGTTAAATCGGCTGCAAAGGTAGTGATTATTTACAATTTACCATGTACAATGTGCAATTTTTTTTCATTTAATCGTCTTTTTATTCTGTGATTGGCTTGTACTTTGGTACGAGCAACTTCATCAGGGCCCATGCTATGAGGTATGCTACAGCACAATAGCAGAATACTATCATGTAACCGGCAGTCTTACCTGTTTCTCCGAAGAATTGGAATGCGTCACCCTGTCCTTCGGCATAAGTGAACAACAGACCCGAACCCCAGTTGATGGCAAACGAACAGAGACCTCCGAACATTGTACCGATGCCGGTAATGGATGCAATTGCCGACTTCGGGAACATATCGCCGATAGTAGAGTAGAGGTTTGCCGACCATGACTGGTGACCAGCTCCTGCCAGACCGATGATTATACATGGGAACCATACTGATTTTGCAGCTAAAGGCTGGGCAAACATCGCAAAAATAGGGAAGAATGCAAATATAAGCATTGCGAGCATACGGCCTGAATAAGGTTCCATACCCCTGCGTTCTACAAAGAACTTAGGCAGGTAACCACCACCGATGCTGACTGCAGTAACGATGAGGTAGAGGACGAAGATAAGAGCCTGTCCCATTCCTGTCGATGACTTATAACCGAGTTCGGAGAAATATGCCGGAGCCCAGAAGAGGAAGAACCACCATACACCGTCGGTAAGCAGTTTGCCGACAATGAACGACCACGTCTGACGATAAGCGAAACACTTGATGAACGGAATCTGCAGATTATCGTTAGCCTGCTGACGGTTTGGATCGGCAGTCTTTTCTTCAGCCGGAGCATTGTTGTCCTGCTGGATATAAGCCAGTTCGGCACTGTTTACATAACTGCTCTCTGATGGTTTGTTGTAAAGCACAGCCCACAGGATAGCCCATATAAATCCGATTCCACCAATGATGATGAATGCCATTTCCCATCCCATCGCACTTGCCAGAACGGGGATAGTAAGTGGGGCAGCCAGGGCGCCGACGCTGGCACCGGCATTGAATACCGATGTAGCCAGGGCACGGTCTTTCTTTGGGAAATATTCTGCTGTCACCTTGATGGCTGCAGGGAAGTTGCCGGCCTCACCTGTAGCAAGTACCATACGGCAGGCAAGGAATAACCAAACGGAAACGGTTGAGATGCTGAGTGCCAGTTTCGAACCGGCTTCCACAGCCTGAAGAGCTTCTAAGTTAGGAATTTCCAATATATGCATTGTTACCAGTCCACATGCAGCGTGGAGACATGCACCGAGCGACCATATTACGATAGCCCAGATGTATCCTTTCTTAGTTCCCATCCAGTCGATGAACTTACCTGCAAACAATGAAATCACCGCATAGAAAATGGAGAATATGGCTGTAATCTTACCATAGTCGGCATCTGTCCAGTGAAAGTCGATGGCAATGAAATCTTTCCATGTGAGCGACAGTACCTGACGGTCCATATAGTTCACGGTTGTCGCTAAGAACAGCATTGCACAAATAACCCAACGGTAGTTTGTCATTTTTTCTTGAATCTGTGACATAGTATTAAAATAGTTAATAGGTTTTGTTATTTTCTGTTTTCTGTTATCTCCACACCCATGCCTTCACAGTCGGCTCCGAGTGGGGGATTATTCTTGATGAGTCGCAGGCTTACCGACTTTGCCTCATCAAATTCCCGGAACAATGCCGCAACTATTCTTCCTGCCACATGTTCCAATAGCCGGCTCGGTTTTGCCATTTCCTCTTTCACTATCTCATACACCCTCGCATAATTGATGGTATAAGCCACATCGTCAGTCTGGATGGCTTTCGAGAAGTCCGTCTCAATCTCCAAATCGATAGTGAAATCGGCTCCTACGGTCCTCTCCTGTTCCATCACACCGTGGTTGGCGTGAACATGAAGCTGTCTGATGATAACCTTATTCGTCTGCATTCTCTGTTGTCTCGACAGGCTCGTTGTTACCTGGCAGATAGCGTTTCAGAGCACGTGCCACACCGTCTTTCCACGAATTGATATTGTCGCTGTCCGTCTGCAGACTGCTCACCACCTTGATGGCGTGCTGCAGAGGCATACGGTAGCGGAGCATACCTGAAATCAGTTTGGCGTAGTTCCAGTACTCCTTATTGAAACGCTCCGAAAGACCCTCGATGGTGGTCTTATATCCGCGGCGGTTCACAAACTGGAAGTCGTAACGTTTCTGTCCCTTCTCATCAATATTCTTGATGATGTATCCTGAAACAACGGTCTTAGGCAGGGCAATGCCGTCATCGTCGTCTAATACACCAGTGAAAATCTCGTATGGATATCCGTCTAGAATACCTACGAAAGCCACCCATTTCTCTTTGTTGTTCTGAAAGCGCACAACGTCGCAGTCCAATACTCTCGGGCGTATTTCCGTCACCTCTGGCCAGTCGTTTATCTGTGTTTCCATCTTTTATTCTTTTGGCAGGTTAAGTGCAATGAAATCCTCATCGAGCTGCTTCTGATCCACAACACTCGGAGCATCCAGCATGACATCGCGTCCACTGTTGTTCTTTGGGAAAGCGATACAGTCGCGTATTGAGTCGAGACCTGCGAATATGCTTACCCAGCGGTCCAGTCCGTATGCTAGTCCACCATGTGGCGGAGCACCATACTTGAAAGCATTCATGAGGAAGCCGAACTGTGCCTCAGCCTTCTCAGGAGTGAATCCTAGAATCTCGAACATCTTTGCCTGGAGTTTCGGATCGTGGATACGGATAGAACCTCCACCCAGTTCCACACCGTTACATACCATATCGTATGCATCGGCACGTACTGCTGCAGGGTCGCTGTCAAGCATCGGAATATCTTCGTCCATAGGATGAGTGAACGGATGGTGCATAGCCATCAGACGGTTCTCCTCGTCGCTCCATTCAAACATCGGGAATTCTGTTACCCAGAGCAGCGCAAACTTATTCTTGTCTCTCAGTCCGAGACGTTCGCCCATCTCCAGTCGCAGTTCGCAGAGCTGCTTACGGGTCTTCATGGCGTCGTCGCCCGAAAGAATCAGGATGAGATCGCCCGGTTTAGCCTGCATCTTCTCCTTCAGGGCATTGAGGTCAGCCTCAGTATAGAACTTGTCAACACTCGACTTCACACTTCCGTCTTCCTGCACACGTGCATAGACCATACCCTTCGCACCGATCTGCGGACGCTTTACCCATTCAGTCAGTTTGTCAATATCTTTTCTTGTATATGAAGCACATCCGGGAGCACAGATACCACCGATATATTCAGCAGAATCGAATACGGCGAACGTACCTTTCTTCAGCACGTCGTCCAGTTCCACAAACTCCATACCGAATCGCATATCAGGCTTGTCGCTTCCGAACCGTTTCATACATTCAATCCAAGGCAGACGGAGGAAGTCACCTTCTATCTCTACTCCGCGCAGTTCCTTGAACAGATGCTTAGCCATACCTTCAAAAGTCTGTATGATATCCTCCTGGGTTACGAACGACATTTCGCAGTCAATCTGGGTGAATTCCGGCTGACGGTCGGCACGCAGGTCTTCATCGCGGAAACACTTCACAATCTGGAAATATCTGTCCATACCTGCAACCATCAGCAGCTGCTTCAGGGTTTGGGGTGATTGTGGCAGGGCATAGAACTGTCCTGGATTCATACGTGACGGAACTATGAAGTCGCGAGCTCCTTCAGGAGTGGAACCGATGAGCATCGGAGTCTCAATCTCCAGGAATCCGAGGTTTGAGAGGTAATTTCTTACGGCGATGCAGAACTTATGGCGCAGTTCCAGATTCTTGCGTACGGCAGTGCGTCGCAAATCCAGATATCTGTACTTCATTCTCAGGTCGTCACCTCCGTCCGAATTATCCTCGATAGTGAATGGGGGAGTCAGCGATGCATTCAGCACTGTGAGTTCATCTACCTCAATCTCGATGTCACCCGTAGGTATGTTCTTGTTCTTGCTGTAGCGCTCAGCCACAGTACCAGTAATCTGAATCACGTATTCGCGTCCGAGTTTGTTAGCCTGCTCACAGAGAGGTGCGTTCGTTTCCTCGTTGAATACCAACTGAGTGATTCCGTATCTGTCTCTCAAGTCAACAAACGTAAGCGCTCCCATCTTACGCGAGCGCTGCACCCATCCTGCTAGGGTCACTTTCTTACCGGCATCCGAGAGTCTGAGTTCTCCTGCCGTATGTGTTCTGTACATATATCGAGTCTGATTTTAATTTTGCTGCGAAGTTACGAATAATAAACTAAATGCCAAAAGCCAAAGGCTGAAAAACTTAAATTGTCAATTGTCAATTGTCAATTGTCAATTAAAATGGCATTCCCACAGCGAAGTGGAACGCAAGGTCGCGACTTAGTCTGGGGTGATAGATAGGGAAGTGATCCCTGCCTTCATATGCCGGATTGATAGCTTTCATACCGAGGTCGAATCGCAGGATGAAGAAATCCATGTTGAATCTCAGTCCAATGCCGTATGCCAGAGCTATCTGTTTCCAGAACCTGTCAATTCGGAACTCCCCCTCGGGCTGGTCATCGTATTCGCGTATGGTCCATACATTACCGGCATCTACGAAAAAGGCTCCGTGCAGTTTCCAGAACAGATATGCACGCATCTCCATCGACATGTCAAGTTTGATGTCACCCGACTGATTGATGAAATTGATACTCTTGTCCGCACCCTTATACGCACCGGGACCCAGTCTGCGCACCAACCATCCTCTCACGCTGTTGGCACCTCCTGAGAAATACCTCTTCTCAAACGGCAGAATCCTGGAGTTGCCATACGGATAAGCCACACCTACGTTCAGATGCCATGCCAGCGAATTGTTATGATCCAGTCGGAAACTTTTTGCATAGTCGAAGTCGAACTTTACATACTGTGCAAAAGCAATGCCGCAGAACGTATATTGTCCTTCGTCGTTTCTCTTTCCGTTAACCATTCCGGTTGCCAGTCGCAGCAGATTACCGGAGGTCTCAAGACTGATTCTGAACGTATGTGCCGTCTTGCCGAAAGTCTGCTGGGCTGCTCCCAACGAGTTGTACATATACGTATAACCCATCTTCGTGATGAGCAGGTTCTCGTAGTTATACTTCAGGATGGCATTCGTCTTTCCAAGCGAGTCGATATATTCCTCCTTGAACCGTTGCGACATCCAAGGCATATAAACGTAGTTCACCTCCAACAGGTCGAACCTGTGCTGCACACGCCTCTTGTTGGCATACCATCTGTATCTCCATGCTCCTGTCAGCACTCGGCGGTGAAACTCGGGACGGTTCTGCAGGTTATATTGCAATGATATTTCCGATGTAGAATTATGGCGTACAGCCCAGCTTTTCTTTACGAACGGAAGAAGGAACGAAGGGAATGTCAGTCGTGCTTCTGCTCCGAACTCTATGTAGTGGTGTCCGTCATATCCTTCAAGTCCCGTAATCATTTCGTATGCTTCACGCAGCTTCAGCGAAGCTGTCTCACTACCTCTGAACACATTCTTATGACTGATGGTTCCTGATACTGCCGCACCCAGGTCTCCAGCCGTGTTCGTGGCTTCCAGATCGGCACCGATAGAGTAGGGGCGTCCGTGGTTCACCTGCATCACGACGTCGATAGTGTCCGTCTCTGGACGTTCGTTGAACAGAATCGAGGTGAAGGCCACACCGGGCAGTCGCTGGAAGTTCGAATACGTCTGCTTCGTATGTTCGTCGTTATAAGGCTCGCCTTCCTTTATCAGCGTATTCGACGAATAGAAATGCTTTCGGAAATGATACTTGCCGTCGTTCTCAGGCAGATAATCGATTCTGCCTATGTAGTATGGACGATGAGGCTCGAAGTCGCTTCGTCCGTTCTCCAGATGCAGACCAATCTTCATCGTCAGATCCACCTGCTTGCTGCCTCTCAGAGTGTCAATCCTGAACTTTACGTCGTCCCTCGTAAACTTATAATAACCGATACTTCTGAGTTTCGAGGCAATCCTGTTCCTTTCCTCGTTCAGACGGTTGATGTCGAGTGGCATACCAACCCTCAGCAGGGTCTCACCCTCGTCCACAGCCCTCAATACCGAGTCTATCCCTTGGTCCTCGATATTGTATCCTATACTCTTTACGTAGTAACGCTCACCCTGATGTATCACGTATTTCAGCGACAACCTCTTGCCTTCTGTCTCTGTCTCCACTCCTACTTTCGCACCCAGATAACCGGCATTGGCAAGCACTTTCTTCATATTGTTTTGCGAACTCGCAGCCTTCTCCGCACTGAATACCACAGGTGCCTCACCAATCTTTCTCCACATCTTGCATGTCCACTTCGTCGTGTCCAGTCCCGACAACGTATAAATTCTCAGTGGCACCTTTCCTCCTAACCATTTCGTGTTCGGCTGCTGCTGGTTGTACGACTTCAGACTGTAATCCTTCAAATTCTTCTTTCCCTCGGCATAGTCCATCTTCACGTCCTTCAGCAGATACTCATCCTCGCCCAGATACTTCTCCACAGAACAACTTGCCACCACACATATATATATAATGTGTAATGCCATCTGCATCGTGCGTTTTATGTTCTCTGTGGGGTAAATCATAAAAATCGCACAAATTTAAATAGTTTTTTCCTAATTCTTCGTAACTTCGCCGTGAATTTTAGTTTACCGTTTACCGTTTACGGTTTACAGTAAATTGTCAATTGTCAATTATCAATTATCAATTGTCAATGATTAGCAAAAATAAAATAAAACTCATCCGTTCCCTTGCCCTGAAGAAAAACAGAGATGCCGACAAGGTATTCGTAGCTGAAGGTCGCAAACTAGTTGCCGACCTCCTGCCGCATTTCAGTCCACTCTACCTTGCAGCCACAGCGGAGTGGATGTCAGCTAATCCTGCACTTTCCCGATATTTCCCTGCTGAGATGGATGTAGTTACGGACGACGAACTCCAGCGTGCCAGTCTGCAACAGTCGCCCCAGGGTGTTCTTGCCATCTTCCGTCAGCAGTCTGACGATACACCTCTGGCTGAGGTCGCATCCCGCGAACTGTGTCTTATGCTCGATGATGTACAGAACCCGGGTAATCTCGGTACCATCGTTCGTCTTGCCGACTGGTTCGGCATCCGTCATATCTATTGTTCGCAGGGTACTGCCGACATATACGGACCTAAGACCGTACAAGCCACAATGGGTAGTCTGGCACGTGTCCGTGTACATTACAGCGACCTACCTGCTGTGCTCCGTTCACTACCTTCCCCTGCCCAGATTCCGGTCTATGGCACATTCCTCGATGCACCCTCCCTTTACGATGCTCCGCTCTCTCAGCATGGCATCATAGTAATGGGCAACGAAGGTAATGGCATCAGCCCCTCCGTCGCCCAATACGTAAACCGTCGTCTTTTCATTCCTCCTTACCCCGAGGGTAGGAACACAGCCGAATCACTCAACGTAGCCATCGCCACCGCTATCGTCTGTGCTGAATTCCGCAGACATTAATTCTCAATTCTCAATTCTCAATTCTCAATTCTCAATTCTCAATTCTCCCAACCCCTTCCGCAGTTGGAGGAATGGAACGTATTGCACCATTTGCATCGTAACTCATTGGTTCGGCGATGATGCTGCGACTATAACCGCTGCCACCGGGCAGACCTCCGTTGTGGGAGAAGAATATCCACTGACCTTTGAACTTTACGATGGCAGGGTGGGTAGTATTTGAATTTCCTGCAATCTCACTGATGATACCCATCGGAGTGTAAGGTCCTCCGATATTGTCAGCTATGGCATACGCAATCTTCTCTGGCCATTCCGAAGCGTATGTGAGATAATATTTTCCGTTGTACTTATGAATCCACGGACCCTCAGTAAAGCGGAGCACGTCAATCTGGTGAACCTCACCGTCAATCTCCGTCATGCTGTCCTTCAGCTTGACATAATAACACTCGTGATTTCCCCAGATAAGATAAGGTGTGCCGTCGTCGTCGATAATCACCGTAGGGTCTATGCACGCCCAGTTATGCTTCGATGCGAAACAGTCCTTGTTCGTGAGCAGAGGTTTTCCGAGTGCATCCTTATACGGACCTGTAATCTTATCACTTACAGCCACTCCGATGCCGCACCAGTTTGTCGATACATACCAGTAATAACGTCCGTCCTTGCCCTTGATAGCCTGTCCGGCATAAGCCTGCTTACTTTCAGCCCACTTGAAATCCTCAATGCGCAGTGGTACGGGGTGTTCTGTCCAGTGCTTCATATCCGTTGTGGAATAGAGCAACCAGTCCTTCATTACATAATCCCTCTGGTTCGGTGCTGCATCATGTCCTGCAAAAACCCACAGCGTGTCGCCCTCTACCAGTACGGCAGGGTCAGCCGTGAACTTATCACGGAAAATTGGATTGCCATTGCTCTCGAACTCGTGCTTCAGCACATAACCCCATTTCTTTTGCAGACGTTCCAGTTCGTCAGCAGTCACCGACATCACCGTACCATGACGTGGAAAGAAATCCTTGCGGAAAGATTCCGGTTTCTTTGTGAATGTCTTCAGGTCCTTCGAACGCTGAAACTCATATCGTCCAGAGCTGTACAAGTCATACATCAGAATCCAGTCCTCGCTGTTGTTCAGCTTAAACATACCGCTACCTTCCACACTTGTTCTCGTATCAGCGTATGCATCCAGATACACGAAGTCTTCCTTATACGGACCAGTCAGCTTCTTGGAAGTAGCCTGCTGTATGCCGTTCTTTATTTCCTTTCCGTTCTCATCCTTTGTGTTACCTTTGTAGAAAAGGTGATACACGCCGTCCTTGTATATGATGTCAGCGTCTATACTGCCATACTTTGCCGCGAACAGCACCTTGGGTTCGCTCTCGAAAGCCGTGAAGTCCTTGTTTGCGTATGCATAATAAGTAATGAGAGTCTTGCGGTCGTTACGTTGCAGCGTGAAGTAAATCATATACTTCTTTGCCTTCTTGTCGTAGATGGTCTGTGGTGCCCATACCCAGTAGGCATCGCTGAAATTCTTGCTCCAGTCCTTCGAGAGGTTTATCTTCGCATGCGTCCAGTTTACCAAGTCATTCGACTTCAGCAGCACGATACCCGGATTTGCTCCCCATCCCTGTTTAGGGTCGTAAGTGTGCATATCCGTTGCCACGATATAATAGCATCCGTCCTCACCTCTGAGGATATGAGGGTCGCGGATACCGCCACTCTCGCTAATACTGTCACTGGCTATTACGGGACGGTTCCCGTTCAGCGCATACCAGTTCTGTGCATCCTCGCTCACGGCGAAGCGCAGCTGTTCCATCAGTTTCGTGTCACCGCCACCTTCGAAATAAGCGAAGATATAACCGGCGAATGGAGAGTTGAGAGTTGATGGTTTAGAGTTGAGAGACTTAGCTGTCATGCTTAAGCCGACAGCCATTACTAAAAGTGAAAATGCAAGTCGTTTCATGTGATTATATTTTTTTTTCATCATTCTAATTCTTATTTCGGTTTCCGATTTTGACGATTCTTCCTTCCGATTCTTCTGCGTTGCTGTCAGTTGCGCGGTTATAATAATAACCGTTATATCCGTCCCATACCCATGGGTCGTACGTCCAGTAGTAATAATCGTAACCATAGTATGGAGCCCAGTCGTAGAACGACAGGCGGCGCATGTTGAACATATCGCTCGAATGGCTGAAACGTCCTCTGAAGCGGTAATCATCCAGATAATAATCATAGATGTCAGCATTATACTCAGGGTATCCCGGATAAGTCAGATAGATGATAGCGTTGCGCACCTCCCACTTGAAATACATGCTTATGCGGCTGTACGGACCTTCGCTGTACCAGTCCACCTGATAACCGTCACCCCACGTAGCATACCTGTGGTCAGGGTAGAACACCACGTCACTCATATACGAATTGAAGATGTACACCCTGCCTCTGTACTCATACTCATAATACATACCCCAATTGCCTTCCCATTCTCCGAACAGTACCTCCGAACGTGACGAATCCGAATCACAAGCCGTCATCATCATCGCAGCGATGCATCCTATCAGCATCGTCTTTATTGCTTTCATATATTTTCCTGTCTTCATAAAATTCATAGTTCTTTTTCTTTTCCATTGCAAAGATACGACATTTAATTGATAATTGATAATTGACAATTGATAAATTTTAAAAAATGTGATGAAACTGTGAAACTGTGAAACTGAAAAAGGAAGTTAACCGAAGTTAGCTTCCTTTCTTGATTCATCCTAGATGTGCGAGAATGTACTGAAGTACA
>CACYGK010000037.1 GCA_902774005.1 uncultured Bacteroidales bacterium
CCGTCAGCTTCGTCAGGCTATAGATATTATAGATAATGAGAACGACCTCAATCTGCGCGAACGTAAACTTCGCCGTCTGAACGGAGGACGTACATGGAAATATATCAAAGAAAATACCCTACGCGATCAGCGTAACTCCGGATACATTCGAGTATTCTTCGATGTTGTTCCGGATGTCAACGCCCAGATCATAAACGATGCGAGCGACCTGCTCCATTCCGATTGCAGCGACTGCTGGCATGAGGCTCTGAGTATGTTGCAGGAAGTAAGCTACGACGAACGAGCACAGAATGCCCTGGGTGTAGCCCTCTGGCTCTGTGACAGACACGACGAGGCTCTCGAATGTTGGCGTAAGGCAGCAGCTGCCGGCAATGCCGATGCAGCAGAAAACCTGCGCAATCTGGAGAAGGCCGTTCAACAACGCTAACGGTAACGTTAACGATAACTGAAACCTAAACAACAATTAACTATATTATTAATCTTTAAAAATCAGAAAATGATGAAAAAGCATTTCTATTTGGCCTTTCTGAGTGCGATAGCTCTCACAGGCACATTAAGCTTCACGTCTTGCTCGTCGGCTGATGACCTTCTTGCAGAAGAACCCAACCCTCGGACAGGGGAAGTAACAACAGACTTTGTGTTTAATGTTGCTACAGGTAACTTGGTATCCACGCGTATGAATGAAGCCAACACTCAGGCTTCCATAACAACTGCATTCCGTGGAATTGACAAAGCCTATCTGATGACTTTTGCACTGGCTAGCAATGGTAGCCATGTAAGTACTGCTCAGACAGCAAGCAAGGATTATTCTCTTGGAAACGTTCTGACTGCAGGTTATCTTGATCCGGACGGAACAGGAAGTACACCTAAGTCACGTCGTGTATTGGAACTCGCTCTGCCTACAGGTACAAATTCCCTGATGTTCTGGGGTAAGGCAATCAAGAGTGGTGAAGATTCCGATAATGCACAAGGAAAGGTCACTTGGAATATTAACAAAAACCTCGCAGAGACTTCCATCGAACTTGGCAGGCGTATCCCTAATGACGGTACTGCATTGAGTCAGACAGCCTTTCTACAGTATGAGGATCTCATGGCTAAGGCTCTGACTAATCTTGTTCAAACATCGGTTGACTACGATGTTACCTTTGGTGCAGTGAACAAGACGGGAACTCTAAAATGGTCTGACTATATTACTGTATCAGGAACTGGTTCTACAGCCACAATGGCCCTTAGGGCTAAAGATCCTTCTAACACTGCAGTTGATATGTGTCCGCTTGGTGAAATCCTTGGAAATGCTTTTGTGCAGATGAACACTATCTATGCAGCCGAACAGCGTGCAGGTTCAGGAAAGGCTATTGACATGATGATTGGTGACCTGGCTCTGATTATTCAGAAGGTATCTGGTGCAGTACCTACTTCAATAGAGGAAGCTGTTGCCAAGGCGATAGGTCAGGGTGTGCAGAGTGCTATCGGTAAATTTTTCACCAACCCAACCAGCAACTGTGAATGGCAAGCCGCATCTACGGTAAAGACCAATGCAAGTTGGACACCTTCTTCTGGCTCTGATTTGGTAGGTAGCGGCGACCTGAATGATTTCCCTTCGAATTTCAATGTGCCAGCGGGTGCTGCTGTACTGCAATTTACTGTTCATGACGGAACTGCAAACTCGTTCACCTACTCATACAAAACAGATATTCCTACTTACTCTATGTCAGGATTACCTGGAGGCACGTTCAATATCTTCAATTACCGCTATCCTGCTGAGCTCTGCTATTTCGGCAACAGCCCTATTCGTGTTTCAAACACTTCCCACGTTACAGCCGATTACCCAGATGGTGCCTCCAACTGGGAAAATGGAACATGGGAAGCCGATTGGACTGCGGACGCTAAGGTGCTCTCTTCAACCCGTAGTGTAGCTATGCAGCACAATATCAACTATGGTTCGGCATTGCTGAAGACAACAGTAAAATATGGCGTGTCGGAACTGCAGGACAACAACCATGCCATACAGCATGATAGAAAGGGCGTTGAGGAAGATAATAATGTAATTGGTGTATCATCTGCCGGTGTATTTACTCTTACCGGTCTTCTTATCGGTGGCGTAGAGGCTGAAATGGGCTGGAACTACATTGCCAAGGCTGCTGAACCTCAGTTCACATCATTTATCTATGATAAAGCCATTGCAAACTCAGCTATTCCTGCATACGGTTCCGGCAGCAGCCAGCCAAACTACACTTTGGTATGGGACAACTGGAACCCTGCTTGTTTAAATAGCAAGCAGAATGTGGTTTATATAGCCCTTGAATTTGAAAATCATTCCGGTAAAGATTTCTGGGGTATGAACAACCTTATCCGCAACGGTGCTAAATTCTATATCACAGGTAAGCTTGATCCGGATGTTGTAAAGAAGAATGCTACAGAATATTACACACAAGCAGAGGCAGAAGCTAACCGTTCATTAGGTGTCGATTGGCCAACCAATTATGCCCTGCCTCCATACGACGGAGGTGGAAATACCATCAAGCAACGTCGTGTATTTATCCAGGACTTCACTACAACAGCCAACTTCGTTTTGGGTTCGACCTCACTCCAGAAAGCTTTGGTTGCTCTGCCTGACCTGCGTTCTACACAGATTTCGCTGGGTCTCTCTGTAGACCTCGAGTGGTCGAGTGGTCTTGATTTCGGTGATGTAACTCTTGGAAATTAAACCTTTCAAAATTCGTGAAGTACAAAAAAAACATATTCAAGATGTGGCTCCTGCTGTCAGCCTTGTGGCTGACGGCAGGCTGCTCCGTCATCGATGACGACTTGTCGGACTGTTATCAGGAGTCTCAATATAAGATGGAATATCAGCTGAGGTTGATAACCAACGTGAGTACCGAGATTTCGACAAAACTTAGCGCGGTGACTGAGATCGGTGTTAATACTGCACTGACGGCATACTTGACCAAAATCTTCACACCCTACGCCCACGATGTGGATCTCTCGTTCTACGACACAGACGGAAGTTTCGTACGTCTGTATCACGATACCCCCCAGATGGAGGCAGAACAGAAAAGCTATACGTTGACGCTGCCGATGCGACAATACAGGCATCTGGCAGTCGCCAACATAGCCAACGATAAGATGGTGGATTTGAAAGATGACGAGTATAGCAACACATCAAAGCTGATTCAGAACGAAGGAACAAAGGCTACGCTGCCTCTGAAGTATATTCCGTCACACACGATAGGAATATTCACTGCCCGCGAGTCGATGGAGGTGCTCGAAGGAGTGGATCAGACTTTCAATGTAAAGCTCTATATGGCAAATAGCGCTGTTTCGTTGGTCATCGACCCCAAAGGTCAGCCGTACAACGACATACAGGTGTTTGCTACTGGTTTTGCCAGCTCGTTCAACATAAACGATAGTACATACGTCTATTCAGCTACTCCTCCATTAGTGAAATCCGACGAGGTGGCTACAGGAAGCCCGCTGTTGTGTTATACTTCGGTCAACTTCCCATCGCGCGATGCCGATGCGTCAGCTCCGGGTGCTACGTTGTGGCACTTCAAGGTTTATGTTACAAAGACCGACAACACTATAACCGAGACTGTCCTCGACATAACAGAACCGCTGCTGGCTGGTGAGTTGAAGATTATAAAGGGTTCGCTCGACAGCGATGGAGCTGTCAGACCTTACGACCCAACGGTGGGTATGAGTGTGACACTTAACTGGAACAGCGGAGGTAGTTACGATCCAGAATTGTAGTATTCTCTTACGCGCGTACATTATATAATATAAAACAGCATTGAAACGAATCGACTATAACATATTGCTTGTGCTGCTTGCCGCATTGATGATGGCAAGTTGTTCGAACGACGAACGGGCAATAGTGCAAGAGCCTCTGCAAGACGAGACTCCTGTTGTAGCTGATTTGGCATTTACCGTATCGAAAGCGGTAAATACAGTGACCCGTATGGGCGATGCTATCGTGCAGCAAGAAGGACAAGCTTATCGAGGCATCGACATTCGACATATCATTCCTTTTGCAGTAGAGGGCACGATTGGTGTGAATGACATGCCAAAGTTGTTCCGACTGGCGGGTACAGGTGAAAAACCAGTCAATGCCAGAGCATATTATTATTATGAGAATTGCTCTCTGATATCAGGCGTTGCTTCGTTCCTGAGCTATGGTCGAGCTCCTGTGGCAACAGAAAATAAGGCTATCAACGGCTCGATTGTTGAGACATTCCCAGCTGATATGGCTCCAAGGGATATCCGATTCGAATTGGAGTCTATCTCAGAAAGGGTTGTCAATACGCAGGCTTCCAATTTGGCATACTATATGACTAATATTGCCAATGCTTCTGCCAATGACAAGAAATGGGGCGAGACGGAGAATGATGTACTGAAAATAATATATCAGAACTTAATCAATCAGACTGGAACAGCCTCTGATGGTGAAATTCTGCCAGGTTCGTCTATCAATGTTAAAACCTATGCACAGGCGCTGAAGGCAACATTGAATAATCTGACATTGGTTGATGCAAATGATATTGCCTTGCGTACGGCAATCATCAACCAAATTGATGCATATAACGACACATGGGACGGTTTCCCGGCATCAATCGGACTTCCTGACGGTGCTGCTGTAATCCGTTGGAATAGTGATAACGAATGTTTTGAACCACTGATTTCCAATACGAGTATTGCAGACATCAACGGAATAGACCGCTTTGCTTATCCTGCCGAAATCTATTATTATGGCAATAGCCGAATCAAGACGTCAAATATTGACAAACGCCATAGTGCTTATACAGATGTGGAGTGGAGTAGTGTATTAGCAGAATACGAGTATCTTGACAGTAAGGTAAATACCAATACCACTGCTGTTGCAATTAAAGACCCCCTGCAGTACGGAGTGGCTCGTGTGCAGGTTAAGCTGAAAAAAACTGATGCCACATTGAAAGATTCAAAAGAAAACGACATAACAGTGGGTGCCGCAAGTTTCCCACTCACAGGAGTCATCATAGGTGGGCAACTGCCTGTGGGCTTCGACTTTAAACCGACAACAAGTTATCCTGCCTATTCAGAGGCGGATATGAAATATATATATGACTCACAGGTAAGAACCAACGGAGTTGCGAGCGATGAGTATTTCTACCTGAGTTCGTCAGCTGATGCAGGCAAGGCAACAAACACACTTGTGTTGCAAAGCTACGACAACAAGAAAGTGTCCGTGGTTCTGGAGTTTATCAACAATAGCGATGAAGATTTCATGGGTCTGGACGGTATCGTCTATAGGGGAACTAAGTTCTATCTCGTAGGTGAAGTGGACCCAGCAGAGTTCTCGGAAGACCCACGAACGGAGATACGAGACCGTGTGTTCACGCAGGACTATACGACTGTGCTTAATCTTAGAGTGACAGGCTTGGCAAAAGCATATAACGTAGTGCCCAATCTGCTGTCACCACGACTGGAGATGGGTGTGGAACTAGTGTCAAAATGGGTATCTACAACGCCGGAGGAAGTACTTTTTTGATTTGAGGTTTGAGGTTTGAGGTTTGAGGATTGAGATTTGAGGAATTGAGAATTGATAATTGATAATTAAAATGAGATATACGGACAGACATAGAATGGATAGGGGAGCAGGCAGCTGGAAGAGTTGGCTGCTGATGTCCTTGCTGTTGGTGTGTCTGACGGCATGCTCTTCATCGGGTGATGATGAAATGGAGGAGCAGAATCCGGAGGCGGCGAATGGCAGTAATGTGCCGGGCAATGCTCCGACAAAGCTGTATATATATGTCTATGCTCCTGAGGCTCCGGAAGTGACACGTGCAGAGTACGGAGGTCAAGAAAACGTGAATGCCGTAGGAAATGAGGCTGCTGTGTATTCTATGCAGATATGGGTGTTCACTCATGATTCAAACAAACTTATCGGCTATTTCTCACCTACTACCACACCAGGTCTCAGTGCAGAACATCCTTATGAACTGCTGCAGTTGACCATCGATGAGACATATGCTGAGACGTTGCCTAGAGAAAATGTGGATGTGTACGTATTGGGAAATGTGACGCCTGAGAGTTGTAACTTAACCCTCGATGAGAATACAACACAGACAGAGATAGAGGCTGCCATAATGGGTAAGACTGAGACTGCCGACCCGTTCGGTGTGACTAATCCTGTAAGGAGTGTTCCTGAGAACGTAGGACTGCCTATGTCAGGAGTATTGCGTAATCAGCCTGTCACAGGAACATCCCCTGTGCTGCGACTTGACAACGCAGGTGAGATAGCTACGGTGACGTTGCGACGTATCGTATCGAAACTGCGATTTGCATTCGCACGTCAGACAGATAGCGAGACTCTGACTATTAACAGCATAAAGCTCAGCAGCGAGATGATTCCTGTATCGGAATACCTCTTCATGGACGCTGAGCATCCATACGACCGCAAAACATGTCATATCAAGACTGCTGACGGCTATGATACATCAACACCCGAACTGCTCGATGAACCGGTGACTGATGTGCCTGCAATAGACCAACCTGTCATTTATGCATGGGGAAATGAGGAGTTGCCTCCTTATGTATATGAGAGCCGTATAGAAGAGGGAGTATTAGCAAACAAACTCGTACAGAGGGTGTTCTATCTGCGTGAAAGCGATAAACTGATACAGGGAACAATAGAATATCAGATAGGTGAAGGTGAGGAACAGACAGCTACTTTTCGCATGGTGGATACAGGCGGTTTCTCACGTAACCACGTCTGGACGGTATATGCCTACCAAGCACAGGCAAGACTGCATGTAGTGGTGGCTGACGTAACACCGTGGGAAACCAAAGAAGTGGACCACGAATTTTATAATTGGTGAGATGAGAATTGAGAATTGAGAATTGAGAATTGAGATTTAGATGAAACTATTAAAGACCATATTGATGATAGCAGCAATTGGACTGCTGGCAGCCTGCTCGAAGGATATAAACGACGAACAGACGGCACAGGTGTCTGATGCTTCTATTATGATGGTGAGGGCTTCACGAAGCATCTTGGGTGTTGAGAGTTATGGCGACATCAGGGCACTCGTGGCTGCGACTGGTGATGAGAGCTATGCTAACGGACTCTTCAAGTATTTGGGTGGTTCGAAGTGGAATACTCAGCTGAAGTTGAAGTCGGGCGAAAAGACTTACCGTCTGTATGGACTTATGCCTGATAATGAGAAGTTTACGAAAAGCCTTACGAGTTGGAACGATGACGGAGCTGTGCTTCATATCGAAAAGATGGATGCTCATACCACCGAAGACTATTGCGTCGTTTCGGGATTGCGTCAGGTGGAGAATGCCGAGGATGAAAGTCCTGCTATTCGTGGAAACTTCGCGTTCACATATAACAGTAATCGCGAGAATTATATCAATCTGCTGTTCGACCACCTGTATGCACGTTTGGTATTCAGCATACGAGTCTCTCCTGAATATAGTGCGTTGCGTACCATCAAGGTTACGAAAATGGAGATGGAAATCAGCGGATTCAGCGAGTTCTCTGCCGATGTTACACTTGCAACCGGGGTAGGAGTGAGCAGTGTGGCTTTTACAAAGACAGGTTCAGATAATTCTACGAAAATCATTAAAGATGAAGATACAGAGCCGCAGACTCTGACAACTACATATACATCGGTGAGCAGCGTGCAGATTGTACCGCACCCGGCAATGTTCAATAATATGCGTCTGATTACGAAGTATGATGTATATGACAGGCAAGGAAACAAGATAGATACTAGAACAGCTATAAATAAATTGGCGGAATCGCTGGATGCTTTGCAACGAGGGGAGGAGCGTACGCTTTTGCTGACTGTTGACCCCTCATACCTCTATGTGCTGTCGGATCAAGACCCGCCGTTGATTATTATAAAGGAATAAAGGCCATTGACCGTTGACCATTGACGATTGAAAATGAAGATTATGCGAAAGATATTAACCATATTATTACTGCTTTGCTTGTCTGCATCGTTGGTGCAGGCACAGATTATGATTGGCGGTAGTGTATATGGTGGTGGAAATAAAGGTGACTTGGGAGGAAGAACGACGGTTACCATCCTTAGCGGTGACCTGGATAAGGTATATGGCGGTGCTCGTCAGGCAGATATTGCAGGTAGCAGTTTCGTGCATATTGACGGTGAGCATTCTTCTTCGTATATCATTGTAAATAAGGTATATGGTGGTAACGATGTTGCCGGAACCATAGGTAAGTCGAAAGAGTTGCCGTCTGAACTGACTGGAGTTGAGGAGAATAAGATTGATACTACATGGAATACCTTCGTGCGTCTCTCCACGAAGATGAATGGCGATGTGCCTGATGAAAATCAGAAGACATACATCGGTCAGCTCTTTGCAGGAGGTAACGGTGACTATAACTATTCTGAGCAGAAAGTCAATAAGAAATATGACGTAACCATCGACGATGTACTCATCGAGAATATATTAAAGCCTGAGGTAGGCAAGGCTTATCTGGAAATATGTGGTGGTTCAATCGTTTATGCCTACGGTGGTGGTAACAATGTAACGGTAAAGGATACTTCTATTATCTTTGTTGACAACCCAAGTAAGGTCGTAAACAGTATTATTGATACAAGCAATCCGAAAGCTAATACTGACCCAGCCAAGGGTGCTATAGGAGAGGTGCTGACAGCAGACCGTTTCCGCTACGAGATGGGTATCAATACGGGATTCTCGAAACCAAGTAGTGATGAGTTCCAGATTGGTCGTCTGTTCGGCGGAAACAACAAGGCTGATATGGCTATCCGTCCTGTATGGAACTTGAAATCGGGTCTGGTGAGAAACATCTACAGCGGTGGTAACCAGGGTAGGATGACCAGTCCGGTGGGTCTCTTGCTGGAAATCAGAAAAGACTCGAAACTCGTTGCAGATAATGTATATGGCGGTTGCCGTATGGCAGACGTACGTCCATTGAATAGTAGCGGACAGGATGTAGCGTCGATTGATATTCAGATTCACGACGTTGACGAACATGGAAATCCGAAGTATAAGTTCCCGGCTGGTCTGTCGGCACGTGTACTTGTGCGTGGTGGAGATATAAATAATGTGTATGGAGGTAATGATATCACGGGTCGAATATATGGTGGTGACGCTATAGGTATCTACGCAAGTATCCGTGGTGACGTATATGGTGGAGGTAACGGCTCTTATCCATACACGGATAACCCCA
This sequence comes from uncultured Bacteroidales bacterium, assembly GCA_902774005.1. Classification (GTDB taxonomy): domain Bacteria; phylum Bacteroidota; class Bacteroidia; order Bacteroidales; family Bacteroidaceae; genus Minthosoma. Next base: position 9,203 of record CACYGK010000037.1, read on the forward strand.
AGATGATGGGTGATGACATCTATGGTGACCTTTATTATTCTGTACCTGAAGGCAAAACTTCGGCACAGGCTCTGAAGGACTACCGTCCGAATGCAGAACAGGTATCTCTGCGTCTTAAAGGTGACGATGCAGACCATATGACGTATATCGGTGGTTCGGTATATTGCGGTGGAAACAGTGCTACGCTTAAGACGGTCAAGCAGAAGCCGTTGGTGGAACTGAAAATCGGTTCGTACGTCGTAGCCGACAACGTGTTCCTCGGTAACAACGGTGAGAACATGGTCAAATACAACGATGGCGGAGGTGTAGCTGCTGAAGAAGGTGTGTTGCGTACTCTCAGACGTACAGACTTGACGGGTGATGGTACGCCGTATAACAGTATGAATCTGCTGAATGAAAATCAGTTCAAAGATTATATGGATGGTGTTGCTTTGGATCTGATGCCTCGAATCGTATTCGACTCAACGTTTAATGGTGACCCTGACGATTACGATGACTATACTTCCTATTTCGGTTCATTCTTCTGCGGTGGTAATGTGGGTAGTGTGACGAGTAACGGCAAGATATCCATTGCTTTTGAAAAGGAGGCTATTATATTCGATAAGGTTGTAGGTGGTTGTAACAACGCATTCGTTGATGCGTCCGCTTATAACGCTGAATACAAGGGCGGTTTGACTGGAAATCCTGACCTGAATGGTGACAAACTGGAACTGACTTTCGATGGTATGAAGATTCAGCCTAAGCGTTGGAAGGATCTCAACGACAAGACTAAGGGCCTTGAGTGGAATACTATAAGTGCTGCAACAGGTGAAAATGTTATTCCTATCACTTCTGGTGCTACGCCCGAGAGTCCTGTTATCAGTGGTGACGATGACATCGACCGTCGTTTGAAAGGTGGTAATATCTATGGTGGATGCTTCAACAGCGGTATTATAAACGGTAACGTCATTATCAATGTAAACAAATCGATAAATGACCTTGAAGGTGAGTTTGCGATGTTCGATGCCGTGAAGGAAGATACTGAAGGCGAAGCCAAACTGAACGATAATGATACATATACCATAACGCAGCGCCGTTCGGGTGTAATCCGCGACGAACAGGGTATGGACGTACTTGGTGCTGCACTCAACCTCTTCGGTGGTGGTTACGGTGAGAGAGCAGAAATATGGGGTAGTGTGACAATCAACGTAACCAAGGGTTATATATTCCAGATATTCGGTGGAGGTGAACGTGGTGCCATCGGTCATGGTGTATGGAATGCGACTACCAAAAAGTATGATTACCCGTACGACCCCAAGTACAGTACTACTATCAACATGATGGGTACTGTGCCTGGTGTGCACAAGGGTATGGCTGGCGACAGTCCTGATATGGCTGAGGCTGAGTTCGTATATGGCGGTAGCTTCATGGGACCTATTGCCGGTAATACTAAGATAAATCTCGGTGACTGTCGTGTATTCGATACTTTTGCAGGTTCTTGTAATGCCGATATCTCCGGTCATACCGAGACTTACGTAGGTGTGGACGGCGGTTTCCCGTGGGTACGCGATAATGTGTATGGAGGTAACGACCTCGGAGGACGCATACTTGGTGGTACTGAAGCTGAGAAGGAGGATAAGAACTTCAAGAGCCGCGTACGCAACAGCGATGTCCTTGCCAAGGTATATAAGTATAATGAATCAACCAATCCCAATCCCGCTCATCTTTATGCCGATGCATACGTAGAGTATATCCAGGGACGTGTAGATACCATCTTTGGCGGATGCTACGGTTATTATGATTATACTGACCCGTATTTCGGCGAATTCACTTACAGCAAAGGACATGCAAAAGAAGGACAGTGCAAGCCCGGCTTTACTAAGCCTCGTATGAATCATGCTTTCGTGAACTTCCGTCCGACTGAAAGTAATAATCAGCACAACACAACTCTGAAGATTCACGGTGCCGGTCAGGGATTCCCACTTGAAATGGGTCAGGACTCAATGCAGACGAGCAGTTACATACTTGTCGATGTACCTGAGAGCATGACTGCATTCCAGAATACCGATGTCTTCGGTGGAGGTGCCTATGGTGGTATAGGTATGGCAAAGTCTCCGGCAGAAGCAGCTGCCAACCTCGACGGCGTTTCTGCTATCGTCGACCTTGTACGCGGACAGTTCCGCAATGTATATGGCGGTAGTTTCAACGAAGGTATGGTTCGTCGCTCTGTAGTAAATGTACCTGCTGGTTCAACTGCTAAGGTAGGTAACCTCTTCGGTGGTGGTTTCGGTAAGGATAAGAATATTCCGTGTGACGTATATGAATCGCATGTGAATTATGACAGCGAGGATGCCACAGTAGGTGGAAACATCTATGGTGGTAACAATAATGCCGACCGTACTCTCTATGCTCAGGTTAACATCAGTAAACCTGTGTGGATGAACAAGTCGTCGGGCTATCTGGCTACAGTTTATGGAGCAGGACATGGTGAAGATACCTGGGCACAATATACTGAGGTGAACCTTCTTGACGGAGCCAGAGTATATGAAGTATATGGCGGTGGTGAGAACGGTAAGGTTATCAATAAGGAGTCGCTTGATAAGTGGGCTGAAGAGATTCCGGCACTCGACCTGAGCATGCACGGATATACTGAGAACGGACTCGACAACGACTTGGTACGGACTGCAGAACTCGGAGGTAAGTACAACACTAACGTCCGCATCCATGAGGGTGCTACAGTAGTAAACTATGCATACGGCGGCGGACTGGGTGACAAGAACATTCCTGGTAGTGGTGACGTGTCTGGTACTACATATATCGCCCTCTTGGGTGGAACGGTAAAGAAGGACCTCTATGCTGCAGGAACGACAGGTAGTGTGTATAATGCTCTCCTTATTAAAGAAAATGATGTATTAAATGTGTTCAAGGTTCCGACCGGAACAGATGAGGGACAGTTTATTGCCAGCGCAAATGCATATATCAAGGGCGGTACAGCGCGTAACGTCTATGGTGGCGGTTGGGAAGGAAGTGTGGGCTACCATGACGGCGGCATCGCTGCTTCTACAATTGGAGATATGCCTGGTGAGACTCATGTCATCATTGGAGACCCTGACGGAACAAGCTTCATCAACGGTATTCCTGCCATCGAGCGTAATGCCTACGGTGGTGGTGAAGGTGGTGCTGTGTTCGGTACGACTAACATCACACTCAAGAAAGGATTTATAGGCTATCGTCATTTCGACTCAACAGAGGGAATGGATGAAGGTCTTGACTATATTCAGGTAGGCTCTGACTACTATCAGGAAAAACTGAACGATGAGACATATTCGGGTGATGGAACCAACCGTCTGCACGATAGTGGATGTGTCTTCGGTGGTGGTTATATCGACAACAGTAGTGTCGATGCCACAAACGTGAAGATGTATGGCGGTGTGGTTCGTAACGCTCTCTTCGGTGGTGGTGAGATTGCCGCTGTAGGACGCGGTGTCATCCATGCAAGTGGTGAGGATAACAGCATTCGTACGCTGCAGGGTATCTACAAGGCAGGAAAGGCAACCGTAGAACTGTATGAGGGTCAGGTACATCGTAATGTCTTCGGTGGTGGACGTGGTTATGACAACCTTGGAGGAAATGGACGACTCTACTCCGACGGTTATGTATTCGGAAAGACTGAAGTTCATATCTTCGGAGGTATTGTAGGTACAGCTAAGGAACTGGCTCTGGAGAACGGAAACGTATTCGGAGGCGGCGATATCGGTTATGTGTATAGCGCATACGAGGAGGATGGTAAGCTTTATGTAGGTATCAAGGATGGTGAACGCTATGATAATAAATATGAGGGTTACTACTATGCATATGACCTCGAACAGGGTCTCACCCCTGCGAATTACAAACCATACATACCTGCGGATTTTGTTTATGACGAACATGACCCGAAATGGGTAATGGAGGATGACGAGTATGTGCTTACTGAGGACTGTAAGGTACTTGTTGAGCCGCATTGTAAGGCAACGGCAGCTGTTACAATTAATGGACACAACTATGCAGCAGGTGACTATATAACTACCGAAGACCTCAATACGATGCCTAACAAGAATAGTGATTCACGTTGGAATTCTATTGATCCTGCAGGTATCATCATCTACAATGCTGTATTCGCAGGAGGTAATACATCTTCAGGTTCTTCAGCTGTTTATGCAAACTCTACTACCGTATTCGGAAATGCTACGGCATCAATACATGACGTATATCATCGCGACTTTATCACTCTGGGTACAGGACGTACCGGTGGTCTCTACGGTGATGGTAACCTGACTTTCGTTGATGGTTATCGTGGTCTGAACATAACGAACTACGGTACCGATTATTATACCATTGATTCTGAAATCAGTTATTCACAATATGAGAATCTCCCCGCCCGAGAGCAGGCTTATTATCAGGTGAGGTATAAGTGTATAAAGGATTGTGTGGACAAAGATGGTACAGCCTATTATAAGGAAAGTTCAGAACATACTAAAGCCTCCACATTGACTGCTGACGAGATCTATACGCAGTTCAAGAACACGTCAACATATACCGTTCCTGATAATTTCTACAACTCTGACGGTACCATCAATGATGATAAGGATAATGGTGGTTACTGGGAGCAGAACGGTGTTTGCTCTATCTATGCAGGTCGTCTGATGAACACAATACAGCGTGCCGACTTCTGCGGTGTGTTCGGTAGCCGAATGGTGATGCAAGGTGCTCAGGACCGTGTGCCTGAAATCGTGGACCACACAAACTACACCATCAACCGTGTGCGTGAGGTATCACTTAACCAGAAGCACTCTGTGATTGGTGATGAGACCACTGGTGACTTGATGTTAAAGGATGGCAAAACAAAAGCTGATAATTTCCCTGATGACCAGAATCCGGATGACTTCAAAGATTTGGATAAGGCAATACATGGAAATTACTTCGGTATCTATAGTATCGTAAACTTCCTGGGTGCACTCACAAGTGATGTTCACTTCATGACAGACAAAGACATTCGTAGAACAAACAATTCCGACGAGTCCACTTATAAGTGTGCTACACAGCCATATTCGAATGGCGGTACGCCTGTGGCAGCCGAAGATTATGGAACAGCATCTTACTACGACTGGAAGGCTAGCTACGTAAGTGAACGTAAACGCAATAATGGTACCAGCTTCAACAAAGTGGCTCTGGCATCAGGTGTGTATCTGGAGTTGACCACAGAAAAGAGTACGGGCGATGGTCTGTATGAGAAGGACTGGGGTTACATCACAGGTGTGATTGAGCTTGACCTTATCAACGTGCAACCTGGTATCGGTGGTGGTTTCGTATATGCCAAGAATGAACATAGAGTGGGTACTTACGACAAGCAGAAACATAACACGCTGACGGCACTGAATGCAGATGCCATTACAAGGAAGGACTTTAAATATGATGGCGCATTGGTAGAGTGGGAGACTTCGGGTAACTTCGTACATGGTACTCAGACTATTATCGACGACTGCTATAACATCAGCGGTAAATATTCGGGAGAAGTCAAACCCGGTGGTGCCGTTCCTGCTCACTACTGGTTCATCAAGGGTTCGGTATATGTTTACGACCAGTATATCTCTGCCTACACAGGTGCTCCGAATGCATACAGCGAATCGGTTGATATTCCTCTTACTATTACTGCTGCTTCGCACGGTACGATGAAACTGCTCAACGTTCAGCCTAACAAGTATGCTTACTATTCATCATCGGGTGTAAAACTTGAGGAGGGAAAGAAGGTTATTATCAACGAAGTTGAGTATTACCAGAACGATCCTATCAGTTATTGGGACTGGTATCTGCTTACCCCGTCTGAGCAGAATCTGTTCGTAGATGAAACTTACGTCACCATAGCTAACTGTACGGTGGGCGAAAATGACGTTCCTGTTTCTGAAGGTGCGGTGATGTTGCCAGGTAATAGCAGTACAGAGGGTACATACGAATATTACAAGAGTCTTGCTCTGGAAAAGGTTTTGGAAGAGGGCAAGCCCGCCGTGAAGTATGTTCATAACACGACAACCGGTCAGGATGTCGCCTTCGACTTTGTATTCCGTCAGTCGAACAACCTCAGTCACGATACAGGTTATATGCTGACCTATAAGGTGAACAACCCGGAAGAGTGGAAAACATGGTACACTCAGTTTGAAAGTGCAGCACATGCGAAGAACCAGACAGGAGGCACCGGCTACAATGACGGTCCTACATATTACCTCACATCGGGCGAAGGTGGTGTGTTCGGACAGCTTGAGTACAAGGTAAGTAACCTCATTCCGAAGGATATTTACGATACCTACCAGACAATGGATGAGAACCACCATTCTGCTATTCCTGGTGGTCAGGCTTCGTTCGAATCGGCGTACCTCGTTACAAAGGAATATGCCAGCGGTACCACCCTTCTTCATGTCGGAACGGCTGTATCTGCAACCCAAGCTGCTTCGATGACTGGTTATGTAGCTCCTGCATACATCTGTACAAGTACTATCCAGCTCAGCAAGACAGAATTTATATATGTTGGCAATCGTATGACGGAGGCAGAGAAGACAGCATACTATAACACTTATAAAGACTCTAATCCTGCGTTGGCAGAAATAATAAAGGATGATATCGTTCCAGCTTACTACTGTACTGCAGACGGACTCTATGGTGGCGATTACTACGAGAAAGACAAGAACTATCGTGGTTTGGCTATATGGAGCTCGATGTCGAAGACTGACCGCGAACAGTTCTCGTTCAACTATGATGCTCTCGACCTGCTCATCGACAAAAATTATGGCGGTACACAGGGACAGAAGTACCAGTATGATTCTGCTGCAGGAACTCTTGCTGGTGCAGAAGCTAATCCTGCAGGTTATTCTTTGGAGAAACCTGTCAACTACACAGCTACATATAACGGTAATGAGACCGGTACTCACAACGGAGTGACACTTGCTCACGGTGAAGAGTATTCACGTACGAAATATGAGAAACTGCCTAACGAGAAGCGTCATTATTGCGCAATCGACGTTAAGGAGGCAGGTAATTTGTATGTAGTTAAGGCTCCATTCCAGGTAGGTAGTACACCATACGCTGTAGGTACTATTATCACTGAAAGCACATACAACAGCCTTGGTCTGTCAGATCAGGCATGTGTTACTACTCTGAATTTCGCTGACGGAGATGTGGACAAGACCTATTACTACTGTCGTGAGGGTTATACCATCGGAGAAAATACTGAGGGTGTTGCTGTAACAGGTGTTTCTGATATTGGTGCAGAATATAGTGGTCCTTACGCTGTAGGCAGCAATGTGCCTGTGGGTGTAGTCATCGCAGCTAGTAACTACGATAATTTGAAGAACTATCAGACTAACTTCACTATCCACGGTATAGCTCCTACGGAGACTTCAACTCTCTATGTAAGCCGTGAGTCTGACATCTTCAACCTCTCGAAGGAGAAGATAATCACTGTGGTTTATCAGTACGACTACGAGGAGAGCGATGTTAACGGTACACACGTTACACCTGTCAGCGAACGCCATGTGGTGAACATCCACCTGCAGTTCAAGAGTGGTATCCCATCTGTTGAGGATATCAAGGCTCCGCAGATTGTACTGCCTGGTACTTATGTGGGTATCCGTGAACCACACGTAACTCCTGGTGCATACGAAGTAACTGGTGGTGGATGGAAACTGTTCGCTAAGGAAGGTGAGGCAGAAAGCCATATCAATGGTATTGAATATTCGCCGAACTTCGATCCTCTCTTCTGGTATCAGGACGGTTACTATCTGGCATACTACGCAAAGACATATCTTGGTGAGACTTATTCGAACCACGTAAAAGTGAGTGTGGCTAACTATCACGACCTGAAGAAGGTGATGGAAGATAAGGAACACCACTACTACGTTGACAACGAACACGTAAAACGTGACAGTAAGATATACATCACCGACGGTACCAATGGCGCAACCCAGTTGAAGCAGTTCTTCGACCTGAGCTTGCTCGACGAGTCGTCCGATGAAGTCACCGATGGTGTGGTTACTACTGGTCCTCTCAAAGATCATCATATTCTTAACGACTACATCCAGGCTGGTCAGAACCTTGAGTTCATTATGCGTACGAACGTCAGCCATGATGGTACTTGGACTCCTATCGGTGATAATACTAACTGCTTCGCAGGTCGCTTCCACGGTGACGGTTATCATATCGACGGACTTGACCACTCACTCTTCGGTACCCTTTGCGGTAGCGTATATAATCTTGGTGTCACAGGCTCATTCGCCTCTGCAGGTGTTGCCGATACGGGAACGGGCTATGTTGAGAACTGCTGGATTAACACAACAGCGGAGGAGGTTGATAATGTCAAGGCTGTATTCGGTAATCCAACGGCTACATCGGGTTATAAGGTGGTGAACTGTTACTATCCTGAAACCAAGGAATACAGTACCGCCAGCAGTGCACGCGGACTCGCTGTTCCAATGCCTGAGCGCGCTTTCCATAATGGTACAGTGGCATACAATCTGAACGGCTTCTATCTGTATAAGAGGTATAACAACACGAAGACAGGTTCGGGTGGTATAGATCATACATTCTATACAATAGAGGACGATGGTACGCTGTCAGCTCCAACGACTAAGAAGTATGTAGAGAATAATGCTACTTATTGTTCGTCAGGTATTGATGATGTATATACGCTCGGAGGTTATGTTGAAGACCGATATGCATACGGCGACTACCGCTATGCTGATGGATATATTCCTGAAGGTGACGATGAACGTCTCTATATCGATACCGACGGTAAGGAACACTTCTATCCAATATGGCCGGACGACTATATCTACTTCGGTCAGATGCTGACATACGGATGGAACGACCAGCGTCCGCACGAGGAAGAGCCTTCTCGCATCGTGAAGGCTAACGGACGTCTGTCAACTTCCGACGAGAGCAACCGCATCTATCGTGCTCCTGCATACTATCAGTCGAAGGTTATGGATGTTGCACACTTCAACCCGGATGCAAACCTCGTTGCTTACTCTAAGCCAAAGTCCTTGTCTGACAAGGATCTGCATCCTGCATATCCGAATATGACAGCTATCGACTTTGCAGGTCATAATGATAACACATGGAATCTCGGACGCAACGGACAATGGTTCTATCAGCCTCTGCTCGACGACAGTGGTCTGAAAAGTATTACCAACCGCGACGAGACAGCCAACCTCCTCGTTTATGCTCCTACGAATGAAGCAAACCAGAAGACTTATGGTGTCCTGAATGCTTACTTCGTAGAACCGGAATACAGCACTTACTATACTGATGATAAGTATCGTAAGGTCGCTGTTGCTCCTACATGGACTATCTTCGGACACCTGGTTCAGAACGACTTCACAGCCGAGAGCGATCAACTGCTTGTTGATAAGCAAGACTTCAACTGCCCGATGAGCTACACCTTCAATGAGGGCAAGCGAATGTGGTACCAGCGTTCACCTGACCATTACGTATCATTGACGAATGGTTGGTCAACAGTCAGTTTGCCGTTCACAGCCGAACTGGTATCTACCCAGACTAAGGGTGAGATAACTCACTTCTACAGCGGTAGTCAGTCTGTTGATGCCAACGGCACGAAGATAGGTCACGAATACTGGCTGCGTGAATATCAGGGCAAGATGGCTGAGTCGGACGATGTATTCAAGGCTGCCTT
>CACYGK010000038.1 GCA_902774005.1 uncultured Bacteroidales bacterium
GCACATTTTTACTTGCGATGGCGGAAGAGTCCTTCACGGATGACGACGAAGGAGAGGTAGCCTGCGATGAGGACGGTGTTGATGCCGAGGCGGAGAATGATGTGCCATGACTCTGGCTGGAACTGCATGGCGAGGAAGAGGACGGCGGCAAGGAGGAAATAGATAAATATCGATTTCATCGGGTAAACGATGGGGTTTTTCGCCTGTCCGACGATGTAGCTGAGGGTCATGCTTGTGGCATAACCTGCAAAGCCACCCCAGGCACATGCCATGTAGCCATAGTCAGGAATGAAGATGATGTTGACGGCTATGAGTACGCCACAGCCGATGAGGGAGAACCAGGCACCCCAGATGGTGCGGTCGATGAGTTTGTACCAGAATGAGAGGTTGAAGTAGATACCCATCATGATCTCTGCTGCCATAACGATAGGTACGGTACGCAAGCCTGCATGGTAGTCGGTGCCGATGATGTTTTTCAGTACTTCCATGTAGCCGATGACGCAGAGGAAGGCGAAGAGGGTGAAGATGATGAAGTACTTCATCGCCTGTGCGTAATACTCCTTGGAATCGCGGTCTTTCGACTTCGCAAATACGATGGGTTCGTAGGCGTAGCGGAATGCCTGGGTAATCATTGCCATAATCATGGCTATCTTGACACAGGCGCCGTAGATGCCGAGCTGAATGGTGGCTTCATCGGCAGTATGGGCACCTGTATAGGTGTATGCCCAAGGGAAGATTATCTTGTCGAATGCCTGATTGAGGATGCCTGCGATGCCGAGAATGAGGATGGGCCATGAGTAGGACAGCATGCGGCGCAGGAGGAGGAAATCGACCTTCCACTTGATATGGAGGAACTCAGGGATGAAGAAGAGGGTGATGAACGATGTGCAGACGAGGTTGAGCATGAAGACGTAGTAAACGTCGTTCTTACCCATCGCTACGAAGTAGAGTATGTTGAGTCCGATGTTCAGTACGATGAAGAGGAGTTTGAGTGTGGCGAACTTTACTGCCTGCTGACGGAACCGCAGGAAGGAGAAGGGTATTGCCTGAATGGCGTCGATGGCTACGCAGATTGCCATGATCTGCATGTATTCAGGATGGGCTCCCTGTCCGAGGGCTGTGGCTATGTCATCGGAGAAGATGAATATACCCGCGAGGAAGATGACTACGAGTGTTGCTATGACTGCCATCGCCGTGGAGAAGACGGTGTGGTAGTCTTCCCCCTCTTTATTGGCAAAGCGGAAGAAGGTGGTCTCCATACCGAAGGTGAGGATGACCAGGATGAGTGCCACGAAGGCGTAGAGGTTGGTCACTACTCCGTAGCCACCGTTGGCTGCCGCTATGACGTGGGTATAGAGGGGTACGAGCAGGTAGTTGAGAAATCTGCCGAAGATGGATGACATGCCGTAGATGGCGGTGTCCTTTGCAAGAGATTTTAAAGAAGGCATTTCTTTTTAGTTGGGAGTTAGGAGTTGCAAAGGTACGAATTTTGGAGAGAAAGAAAAAAGGTGCAAGACAATTTGTCTCGCACCTTTGTTAATTAATGTTGTAAGGAATTACTTCTTGAATAATTTCACAACCTTGCCGCTGCCGTACTGTACGAAGTTGAGACCTGGCTGGAGAGCTGGAATCTGTGCACCTGCTGCGTTGAAGATGCCTGTGATTTCAGAGCCAGAAACCTCGATTTCATCGACTTCTGTAACGTCTGGCTGATGAGAGCTGCCAGTACCGAAGTAAGTGAGACGGAAGTAGTCTGCCTTGAACCAAGACGGACTTGATACGCGGATGTCGAGGTCACCTTTCTCTTCGAGAGCGAAGGTGATGTGAGCCTCTGTTGCTTCTTCCTTCGGAGTAGTAAGGTAGTAGGTCTTACCATCGCCGTTTACAGTAAGGCTGATTTCGCTTTCGAGGTCAGCTGCGATAAGAGCCTTGAGTTCGTATGTACCTGCAGGAACTGCTGTAACGGTCTGTGCAACGTAGAAGCCACCGTCAACTGTACCACCGCTCCAAGTGTTGAATGTGTAGGAACCTACCTCTTCGCCATAAGCGCTTGTGTAAGCGTAGGTAGCGTTGCTGAGGTCGCGTGCACCTGTATCGCCTGTAGCCTTGGTATTATATGTCCAACCGTCTGTACTTCCGCTACCATCGCCTTCAAAGCTGTTGTTGACGATAAGATCAGAAGCATCGTACGGATTAGCGTCAGAAGCATTCTTCATGTCGTCTGGAATCTTCAGGGCACCTGTAGCCTCAGCGATACGAACGGTGATAGCACGTACTTCATCTGTAGTCATGTTAGAGATTGCATCGTCGGTTGCGTCTTCGTCAAGAAGTTGTTCAGCCTCTGCAATAGCCTCATCGGAAGGAGTGAGAGACGAGTCGTTGAGAGTATCGTCGAGCAAGTTACGTGCAGCTACGCAAGAGTCAACTGCTGCAATGTTCGAAGCAACTACTGTAGTAACACTATCGATAAGAGCGATGCTTGCCTTAACCTTGTCGATACAAAGAACTACCTCGTCAGTAGTGTATCCATCGAATGTTTCAGTTGCTTCGTCGTAAGTATTAGCTACTTCGTCAGCATTGTCGATTACGTCGCCGGCTGCTGTAGCAGCCTCGTCTGCATCGTCGGACATAGGATTTGTGATAGTCTCCTGGTTTTCCTCCAGATATACCTCGAAATCAACCACCTTCTCGCTGAGAGCCATGATCTGGTCTGTCAGTTCGGTGTAGAGGTCGCTGCCCTTCACACCATTATAGAAGATAGAGAACTGATACCATGTAGTCCATGACATCGACTGCATTTCATCGGCACGGATACCGAATGTAAGGTTCTCCTTTTCGCCAGTGAGTGTAGCAGCTGAAGAAGCCTCGAACTTAGGTGCGTAGGTAGCATCGTCGAATACCTGAGATGCGCCCTCGCGGTTGTTGATGACGTAGATACCTGAACCGGATGATGTCTCAGCGAGTCCTGCGAATGCATCAGCGTTGTCGAATGTAACTGTAGCTACGTTCGAAAGCAGGTTCTTTGTAGCACCTGCGAAGACGTATGAGAACACGTCGGTAGTATGGTAGTCATCGTAGTTGATATCGTTGCTTGCAATGCGGTAGAAGCCGTGGGTAGCAACTGTATACTTACCCTTTGGCAGAGCTTCGAGTGTGCGGCTTGCAACGAACGGAGTGTTCTCATATACTTCGGCTACGTTGAACTGTACGCCGATTGAACCCTTGGTAGTTGTCCAACCGTTGAAGTTGCCGTTTTCACCGATGCCTTCGAAGAGAACAGAGATGTCGATACCTTCATCTTCATATACCGTACCTGCTGCAACTGCTGCATCCCATGCTGCCTGAACACCTTCCTTGATGACCTGAGGAAGCGATGAAATGGTGTTGTTGATGGTCTCAGTATCCCAATTGTAGTCCATGAGAGCTGACATAGCTCCGTCGGAAATAGTACCGAGATTAGTTGCAAGAGCAGGATAACGCTCCTCGTCGTACTTCATGATTGCAGTAAAGAGGGCACCGCCTTCGTTGTAGAACTCATCGAGTTGTGCATAAGCAGCAATGTTTGCCTTTATTTCTGAAATAAGAGCTGTGAGCTCCTCGTAAGCCTGCTTCTTCTGCTCTGTGGTTCCAGTTTCTACAACTGCCTCGCAATTTGGAATCATATTATCAAGAGCTGTCTTGAGCTGAGTGTAGAAGTTCTCGTCGGTGTAGAAGTGAGGCATTGCAGCTGAACCAGAGTTGGTAGCGCTGTAACCGAGTGTGAAGTAACCAGAAGTCTCTTCGTCGAGGGTGAACTTGATTTCGTCCTTTGTCCACTGACCTACAGGGAATGTGAGGTTGTCTGAGAGGTATTCTGTGCCACCATCAGTAACGAAACCGATGAGGTTCTTTGCAATTGCTGATGTACCACCTGTGTTGTAGTAAGAGAGTGAAAGTGTGTATTCACCTGCAGGAAGAGTTACAGCCTGCTTGTACTGAACTGTCTGGCTCCAACAGGTTACGAAACCAAGAACCTTACCTTCAGAAGAGCCGTCGGACATGACGTTAGGAACAACATAGCCTGTTCCGCCAATCCATGCTCCGCTGCCGATAGCATAAACTCCGGATGCACGTCCGTTCTCCTTACGGTTACTTGCTCCAAGAGTGTTGTCGGATACATTGAGAGCATCCCAACCAGTCAGAGGCTGCGAACCGAAGAAATCCACTCCGTTCTTGCTCATATCGTAGTCGTAAGTACAGATACCGCCTGCAACAGGATCATCGAGGTCGAAGTGGGAGTTGATGATGAAGTAAGGAGAGAGGTCGGTAATACCGGTAGCGTTGATAGCCTTCTGGTTTTCGATAGCAGCATTAACCTCGTCAAGAGTAGCGCTAGGATTGTTATAAACTCTCTCAGATTCAGTTGTGTCAACCTCGTACATCTTACCGATGTTGATGAGACTGAGGAGTACTGCCTTTGCTTCAGCTATCTCTTCAGCGAGAACCTCAGCTTCTTCAACTGTGAAAATCTTCACGTTGTCGAAGAAGAGGTGAGGAGCATTGCCTGAACCACCACTATGTCCGAAGCCCAGAGTAAGGTTACCTGTAGTCTCTTTGTCAAGACTTACGAGAATGGTATCGCTTACCCATTCTCTTACAGGATAAGAAGTCTTGGAAGACATGAACTTCACGTCGCCGGCATCGAAACCAATCAGGTTAGATGAAAGAGTTGAACCTGCACCTGAGTTGTAGAGGTTGAAGACGAGGATGTAGTATCCTGCAGGAAGAGTCAGTTCCTGAGAATAAGTAGGAGCACTGCCCCATACACCTACTACACCAAGAGCACCTCCACCCTGTTCGCCGATACAGTAGAATTCGCCTCCGAGTCCTCTTGACTCTTCGAGTTCTTCCACTTCGCCTTCGCTGGTGAAGATTTCGAATATGCCACCTGCCTTAGCGTCGCGTGGATCGCCATCGGTAGAGTGCTTGATGTTGTCAGTAGGGTTGCTTGCAGTCCAACCTGTGACTGCCTGCATACCGTAGAGTTCTGCGCCTCCTGCACCTGCACCTTCATCAGTCATGTCCTTGGCGTAGGTACGCACAAGGTGAGCGACAGGTGTATCGGCACTGAAGTCGGCATTGGTGAGTTTTGAAGACGTGATGTCTTCCTTTCCTGTGTATCCGTAGGCTGTGCTACAGAACATGGCTACTACGAAGAGTAGCGCGAGAGAGTAAAATCTTTTCATTTCCAATGTAGATTAAAAGGTTAATAAATATGGCTTACAGCCTTTATTCGAGATAAGTGTATCCGTAGAGTCCGCTGCGATAGGTGTCGAGGAATTCCTTTCCTTCTTCGAGTGTGACTTTTCCTTCTTTGATAGCCTGCTTCACCCACACTTCGAGCGAGCGTACCATCTTCTTGGGTTCGTACTGCACGTAGCTGAGCACGTCGGCAACGGTCTCACCATCGATTACGTTCTTGATGTGGTAGCCGTCCTTGTCGGTGGTGACGTGAACGGCATTGGTATCGCCGAAGAGGTTGTGCATATCGCCAAGGATTTCCTGATAGGCTCCGACAAGGAACACACCTATGTAGTAGGAGCCTTTCTTCTTGTCGAGCGAGTGGACTGGTATGTAGTGGTTGACGCCGCTTTCAGTGGAGAAATTGGCGATTTTACCGTCGGAATCGCATGTTATGTCCTGAAGTGTGGCATTGCGGTCGGGGCGCTCTGTGAGTCGCTGAATGGGCATGATGGGGAATATCTGGTCGATAGCCCAACTGTCAGGCAGCGAGTGGAAGAGTGAGAAGTTGCAGAAGTACTTGTCAGCAAGGTTCTTCTCGAGCGAACGGAGTTCCTCAGGCATATGCTTCATGGAATGACCAAGGATGTTGACTTCGCGAGCCACAGCCCAGTACATACGTTCGATTTCGGCACGTGTACGGAGGTCGAGCATGCCGTGGGCAAAGAGGTCGAGTGCCTCCTCGCGTATCTGCTGTGCGTCGTGCCAGTTCTCGAGCATATTGCGCTGATTCAGGTTGCACCAGATGTCGTAGAGGTCCTTTGCCAGTTCGTGGTCGTTCTCACCAACCTCGAATTCATCGGGCATTGCAGGTACTTCTGTGGTTTCCAGTACCTCCATCACAAGTACGGAATGGTGGGCAGCAAGGGAGCGTCCACCCTCTGTGATGATGTTGGGATGAGGAATCTCGTTGACGTTGCTGGCATCGACGAAGGTATAGACGCAGTTGTTGACATACTCCTGGATGGAGTAGTTGACTGACGACTCGGAACTGGACGAACGGGAACCGTCGTAATCGACACCCAGTCCGCCACCGCAATCAACGAATTCAACGTCGAAGCCCATCTTGCGCAGCTGTACGTAGAACATACTGGCTTCGCGCAGGGCGTTCTGAATGCGGCGTATCTTGGTAATCTGACTGCCTATGTGGAAGTGGATGAGTTTCAGGCAGTCCTTCATGTCGGCATCCTCGATATACTTGAGTGCGGTGAGGAGTTCGCCGGAGGTGAGTCCGAACTTGCTTGCATCGCCTCCGCTCTCTTCCCATTTGCCTGAACCAGAAGCTGCCAGTTTGATGCGTATGCCCATGTTGGGACGCACACCCAGTTTCTTGGCTGCACGCATGATGATGTCGAGTTCGTTGAGTTTCTCGACTACGATAAAGATACGCTTTCCCATCTTATGGGCAAGCAGGGCAAGTTCGATGTAGTCCTGATCCTTATAGCCGTTGCAGACGATGATGGAGTCGCTGTCCATATTGACGGCAAGAACGGCATGGAGTTCGGGTTTCGAACCGGCTTCGAGTCCAAGGTTGAATTTCTTTCCGTGTTTGATGACCTCCTCGACAACAGGAGATATCTGGTTTACCTTAATCGGATAGATGACGAAGCTCTCGCCTTTGAACTCGTACTCTTTCGCAGCCTTGGCAAAGCAGGTGGAGGTCTTCTCGATGCGATTGTCGATGATGTCAGGGAAGCGCACAAGCACAGGAGCCGACACGTCGCGCAACGACAACTCGTCCATAACCTCCCTTAGGTCGACTTCGACGCCGTCCTTCTTAGGTGTTACAGCTACATTACCTTTCTCGTTAATGTGAAAATAGTTGACTCCCCAGCCATTGATGCCGTACAGTTCGTTGGAGTCTTCAATTCGCCACTTTCTCATTTATCAGTCTTGCGTAGTTAATGATTTCTTCTTGGGAATCTATTACTTTGATGTCGATTGTATGTTTTGCTTTCTCGTAGAAGGGAAGACGCTTCGAGAGGGTCTCACGGATGAAGGGGATGAGTTCGTCGGGACTCTTTCCCTGAATCAGCGGACGCTGACTGCCACCCATCAGAAGGTGTTCTTTCAGTACCTCGGGTGAGGCATTCAGGAAGACGGTCTCGCCCTGGAGGTTCAGGTAGTCCATGTTGTCGGAATAGCAGGGTGTGCCTCCGCCACAACTGAGGATGACGTCGTCGAATTCTGCCACTTCGTGGAGCATGGTCTTTTCCACTTCGCGGAATCCTGCCTCTCCCCTCTCGGCAAATATCTCAGGGATGGTCTTGTGAAGACGTCCTTCGATGTACTGGTCGAGGTCGTAGAACGGACGACTGAGCATCTTGGCTAACGCCTTGCCGAGCGTCGTCTTGCCTGCCCCCATGAATCCGATGAGGATGATACGTTTCATGCTCTCTTATGATTTGCGTGGGCGACGGGTGGGACGCTTCTCTTCCGACTCGCCCTGTGACGAGATAATCTCCATGCATTGTTCGTAGGTGAGACTTAGAGGGTCTTTTACGGAACGTGGCAGTTTGTAGTTCTTGCCCTTGTACTTGAGGTACTGACCAAAGCGGCCGTTCATCACCTCCAGATCGCTGTCTTCGGCGAACGACTTCAGGTGGTTTGCCTTCTCATCGCTGCGCTGCTTCTTGATGAGGTCGATTGCCTCGTCGAGGGTTATCTCAAGCGGACTTATCTCCTTGGGGATAGATACATATTTCTTTGCGTGCTGCACGTATGCGCCATAACGGCCTGTACCTACAACGATTTCGGAGTCCTCGAATGTGCCGAGGGTGCGTGGCAACTTGAACAGTTCCATTGCCGCATCGAGGGTAAGGGTCTGAATGGACTGGTCTTTCTTGAGCTGTGCGAAACGCGGTTTGTCTGTCTCGCTTGCCGAACCGATCTGTACCATCGGACCATAACGGCCAATCTTGACTGTGACGGTGTAGCCGCTCTTGGGGTCGGTGCCGAGTACTCGTTCGCCCACCTTGTATTCAGAACGCTGGTGCATGGCACCTTCGATAGCAGGTCCGAACTCCTTGTAGAAGTCGGCTATCATCTCTTTCCAGTTCTCTTTGCCATCAGCTATATCATCGAAGTCCTTCTCGACACGGGCTGTGAAGTTGAGGTCGACGATTGAGGGGAAGTTCTCCATGAGGAAGTCGTTGACTACAACACCTATATCGGTAGGCAGCAGTTTACCTTTCTCTGTGCCGTACACCTCTGTCTTCTGTGACGATTTGATGGTGAAGTCACCTGCTTTCTTCTTGTCAGGAGTGAGTGTGAGGACCATATATTTACGCTTTCCGCCTTTCTTGTCGCCTTTGGCTACATAGTCGCGCTGCTGTATGGTGGAGATGGTAGGAGCATAGGTTGACGGACGTCCGATGCCGAGTTCCTCCATTTTCTTCACCAGACTGGCTTCCGTGTAGCGGAGCGGATGCTGACTGAAACGCTCTGTCGCCGTAATCTCCTCGACTACCATCTTGGCTCCACGTTTTACTGTTGGCAGCAATACGCCGTCGTCCTCCTCAGGCATCATTGCATCGTCGTCGTAGCTCTCACGATAGACGCGGAGGAAACCGTCGAAGGTGATTACCTCACCTGTAGCAGTAAATACCACACCCTCTTCTGCATTTGAAGGAGTGATGGTGATAGTGGTCTTCTCGGCTTCTGCCTCTGCCATCTGACAAGCGACGGTACGCTTCCAGATAAGGTCGTAGAGACGGCGCTCCTGTGACGAACCCTCTATCTCGTGGTTGGATATGAATGTAGGACGGATGGCTTCGTGAGCTTCCTGTGCACCCTTGCTGCTGGTTTGGAATTTGCGTGGATGGCTGTACTGTGCACCATGCATCTTCGTAATCTCTTCCTTGGCTGTACCTATGCAGAGCGAAGAGAGATTGACGGAGTCGGTACGCATGTATGTGATGTATCCGCTCTCGTACAGGCGCTGTGCCACTATCATTGTCTGAGAGACGGTGAAGCCGAGTTTGCGTGCTGCTTCCTGCTGAAGGGTAGAAGTGGTGAACGGAGGAGCAGGGATTTTCTTGATTGGCTTCTTCTCGATGTCTGTCACCTTGAAAGTGCAACCCTTGCAACTCTCGAGGAAGGCACGTGCCTCGTCCTCTGTCTTGAAGGTGTGGTTGAGCAGGGCTTTCACCTGCTGACCATCGACTGTGAAGACTGCATTGACACGATAACTGCTTTCGCTCTGGAAGTTCTCTATCTCGCGTTCGCGCTCAACGATGAGTCGTACTGCCACAGACTGCACACGACCAGCCGACAGACTGGGTTTCAGTTTGCGCCAGAGTACTGGGGAGAGTTTGAAACCTACGATGCGGTCGAGGACACGGCGTGCCTGCTGTGCATTGACAAGTCCCATGTCGATAGTACGCGGATGCTTGATAGCCTCGAGTATGGCTGTCTGGGTGATTTCGTGGAAGACGATACGCTTTGCCACTTTCGGATCGAGTCCGAGTACCTGACTGAGGTGCCAGGATATTGCTTCTCCTTCGCGGTCTTCATCGGATGCGAGCCACACCGTCTGTGCCTCCTTTGCATTCTTCTTAAGTTCGCTCACTACCCGATTCTTATCGGCAGGTATCTCATATACAGGCGAGAAGTCGGACAAGTCAACACTCATCTCCTTTGACTTCAGGTCGCGTATATGACCATAACTCGACATCACTTTATAGTCTGTGCCAAGAAATTTCTCCAATGTCTTTGCCTTTGCAGGCGACTCTACGATTACTAAATTTTTCTGCATATTTTTCCTTGTAAAAAACAAACAACCTCAGTCGATTGTTCCTTTACACATTATTTATATATACTCCAATTTTGGGGTGCGAAGGTACGACTAAGCAAGGAAATAGCAAAGAAATCCGCAGAAAATTTAATCAAAAAGCGTAGGTTGACCACCTTTAGACCCTGCAAACGGGGTGCGACCAAGATGTTTGTAAGCCAGTTCTGTCACTTCACGACCACGAGGAGTACGCTTGATGAATCCCTCTTTGATGAGGAACGGTTCGTATACCTCTTCGACTGTACCTGCATCCTCACCTATCGCCGTAGCTATGGTGTTGATGCCGACTGGACCACCCTTGAACTTGTCGATGATGGTGAGCAGGAGTTTGTTGTCTATCTCGTCGAGACCAAACTTGTCGATATTGAGTGCTTCAAGTGCAAAACGTGCTATCTGGAGGTCAATGGTGCCATTGCCGCGCACCTGTGCAAAGTCGCGCACGCGGCGCAGGAGGGCATTGGCAATACGTGGGGTACCACGCGAACGCGATGCTATCTCGGCTGCGGCATCGAATTCGCAAGGTATGCCAAGCAGGTTGGCTGAACGGAGTACGATGCTGCGGAGGGTCTTCGAATCGTAGTATTCGAGGTGCATGTTGATTCCGAATCGTGCACGCAGGGGAGCTGTGAGGAGTCCGCTACGAGTGGTGGCTCCCACAAGGGTGAACGGATTGAGGTCGATCTGGATGCTGCGAGCCGACGGACCTTTATCAATCATGATGTCGATGCGGTAGTCCTCCATCGCGCTGTAGAGGTATTCCTCGACGATGGGTGAAAGACGGTGGATTTCATCGATGAAAAGGACATCATTCTCTTCGAGCGAGGTAAGCAGACCTGCAAGGTCACCCGGCTTGTCGAGCACAGGACCGCTGGTCACCTTGAAACCTACACCCAGTTCGTTGGCAATGATATTACTGAGGGTAGTCTTTCCCAGTCCTGGAGGTCCGTGGAGCAGAGTGTGGTCGAGAGGTTCGCCACGATAGCGGGCTGCCTCAACGAATATCTTGAGGTTCTCTACTACTTTCTGCTGACCTGCGAAGTCGTCGAAACGGAGTGGGCGCAAAGCCTGTTCGAAGTCCTTATCGACTGCAGTACGTTGTTCGCGAATATCGAAATCTTCCATGTATTGTATTGATAGTTTTATTCATTTATGAGTATCTGACCCTTGCCTGTGATACCTTCGCATGAGATGTGCATCTCCTTGCATGAGGAGTTGTTCCAGAACTCTACCTGAGCCTTTCCTTCTTTATCGGTGATGATATTGGGAGCCCAGAAGATGGTGCGACGGAAGTCCTCAACAGGTGGCAGTACGCCATAGTCCTCCATCTCGAATGTGGATGGTGTGTTGTACCCTTGGAAATGGGTGGAACGGACACCCTTGGATGCCACCTTGAAACGGAAGTGGGAA
Organism: uncultured Bacteroidales bacterium; assembly: GCA_902774005.1. Taxonomy (GTDB): domain Bacteria; phylum Bacteroidota; class Bacteroidia; order Bacteroidales; family Bacteroidaceae; genus Minthosoma. The sequence continues at coordinate 11,480 of CACYGK010000038.1, forward strand.
TAGAGAAATACTGTGACTGCATTGCGCGACATGAGTGCCGGACAATGAACTGCCGAACTGAAGGCATTAGGGTCTTCACTTATGTAAACACTCTTGATTTCATCGAGGTAAATGGGCAAGTCCTGAGTGGTGGGACGATGAACCATCCATTGCATTTCCATAGGAATGCCTTGAACGAAAAGACTGTATGGAGAATAGGAAACGGCAGCGTAGTCGTTGTCGAGCAACCACACAATGGGACGGTTCTTATAACCGAGTCCGTCATTGAAGATACGAGGCTGTTTGGCAGTGGTCTGAAACTCTTCCCTACTATTCGAAGCATCCAGTTCCATTTCATTTGCATCATTATTACCGGATGTATTGCCCAAATCGATGCCCAGACTGTTTTCACTCATATCGGCAAAGACACTCTCATCTGTGCCTGCATCCAAAGACGAATTATCTTCGAGTGCCCCAAGCATGTCGGTACCTCCGAAGAACGGATTGCGACAGGCGAGCCACTCATAGACGGTAGGTGTTTCCAGACCCTCATCAGCATAGCTGTCTGCATCTTCGTCAGCATTATAGTAGAGAGAGGCGTAGTGGCGACCTGTATTCTCAGAAGCCCAAGCCGCACGAGCATTCTCAAAGAGACTCTTACGCTTTGCCTTCACGGTGACGGTAGGCAGTACGTGCTCTTTCTTGTTGATTGGAATATACTCGTCACTCTCAGCAGCTGCCTTCTTCGTCTTGGCATCGTTGAAGAGATTGGGTTTGAGCAGAGGCAGAGACGTGAGTTCCTGACCAGTCAGCAGACGGCGTACAGGAGAGAAATGGCGATCGATGCCGACATAGAAACTGGCATCTTCCCAATAACCTTTCTTATCAGCCTTACCGGTATTGATAAGCATGGTGTATTCACCTTCGACATCAGGCATAGAGAAGGCGTAATAGCCGTTGGAATCGGTCTTTGCCTCACCTGTGAAGTGGTATCCCTGCTGATTGTACAGGTTCACGTTGAGCCATACGTTGTCAACTGTGTACTTCTTTTTCTTCTGTTTCAACTGACCATAGATATACAACTTATCCTCGATGGGTTGGTTGAATCCGAACGGATTAGGAGGTAGGAATGATGTCTTTTGTACGATTTCATCGGGCTTTGTGATTCCTGCCATCAATGCCCAGTCGTAACGTCGCCATCCCTGAACCATCATCAGAAGGTCGGCATCGGCACGATGTTTCTTATCGTCAGCCTCGAAGTAATAACCAGGGTCGGAGATATAGCCTTTGAGTTCGCTGGAAAGCAGCAGGTATGTCTGTGCATTACCCTCGGCACCATTGACCATAGTAGCTGCGTCGATAGCTGAAAGTGACAACAGGGAATTAGGCTGCGTCTGTATGTTAAGCGTAATCTTTCCACACGGCTTTGGGAATGCCACAGGGGTGGTGATACGGATGGAATCGGCATCGTTTGATTCAGGACACATGAACAACATACGCTCGGCACGTATCTGTCCGTCGCTAGTGAAGAATGTAATCTGGTTTACTCCTGGACGGAACTTGGAACGGTCGAACTTCATCATGACAATGAATTCGGCAACAACAGTATCGGCAAGAAGGGTACGTCCGTTATGCATGATGGTGTAACCTAGCAAACGTCCTCGAAGGGATGGTGAACTGTAGATTGTCAACTCCACCTCTTTGTCGTCGAGAGGATTGACATTTAGGGATATACCATCTTCTTCGGCATCAGGCAAACGGAAATCATGCTGCTTGCCCTTGCTATCTGCAAGACGAAGGAAATGGGCGGTTTCATCGGGGATATACTGGAATAGTCCGCGTCCCTCACGTTGTGTGGTGACTGCATCCAATACTTCCTTATCAGCATTGAGCAACGCACCTCCTGCATCAATCGGATTGCCTTCTCTATCTGTGGCATAGAAGGCGACACGACAGGGTACTCCCTTTATGAGATGTCCTCCCTCAGGATAGAAACGGACACGCAGTTTGCCGTCTGTATCAGAGGTGTCGTCGGAGGTGTCACGCAGGTTGGGCAGACGTTTCTTGTGACTGTATTCATCCATCACCATCTGTGAGTAGTCGCCCTCCGTCTTGGGTCTCTTGAAGATAGGCAGTACACGCGAAAAGATGCCTCCGTTACCCCAGTTGGTCATATAGCGGGTATAGGCACGCAGTTCGTAGAAACCTGCTCCATAAAGACTGTCCACCTTTATATCCCCATAGGCACAACCATTGTTCACTTGTAGCTTGCGAGTTTCCACCACATCCCCCGACGGATTCACCAGTTCGACATACACTACCTTGCTAAGCGGTAATGGGATGTTTCCGTCAGCACGTACTACGTATGCCTTGAACCATATCGTCTCACCCATGAAGTAGCCTGTATTGTCGATATGCAGATAGACCTTCTCCTGCGGCATTGTCTGATTGAAAAGCATAGCTCGCGACATATACAGCATCATCTGTCGCAATTCGCTATTGTCCTGCGCAAAGATATGGCAGGACGACAGGAGACAGAAGAATGAGATGAGGAGCCGCTTCATGGTTGTGTGGGGTTATTTCTGTGTGAGCATCTGACTTTCGTCGTTGACAAGCACGTACATGCGGTCGTTGAGACGCACACGATCATCTACCTTTATGCTGATGACATCGCCTTTCTGTGCCTTAGGTACAGGATAACTCTTGGAGGAGTCTTGTGGGTCGTCGACACGCAGTTCGCCTACCGGCTGGATGAGTGCACCTGTAGTAGGACCTGTAATAAGTATCTTGTCTGTATCATTGATTTCGCTGTTTTCAACGAGGAATTCAGCCACACCTATCTTGGCGAAGTACTTGGTACACTTGCCACAATAGACCTTCTTCTCAGTGGCTTTCGAACCATACACGTCGCACCACTCACCAAGGCGCTGACCCTGATAGTAACCATCCCAGAAACCACGATTGAAGACGGTACTGAGTTGGCGATCCCACTCGTCCTTGTCAGCTGTGGCGAAGGTTCCGTCGAGAACGGCATTGATGGCTTCGTCGTAAGCACGTACAACGGTATAGACATATTCAGGTCCGCGAGCCCTACCCTCAATCTTGAATACACGTACTCCTGCATTCATCATTATATCGATGAAACGGATGGTTTTGAGGTCCTTGGGCGACATGATATACTTGTTATCGACTGTGAGTTCGGTACCACTTTCAGCATCATGCACATCATAGGCACGGCGACAAATCTGTACGCACTCGCCCCGATTGGCTGAACGACCTGCGTTGTGGAGACTGAGGTAGCATTTTCCACTGATTGCCATGCATAGTGCTCCATGACAGAACATCTCGATGCGAATCAGTTCGCCACTCGGACCACAGATATGCTGTGCTTCTATCTGTTCGTGAATCTCACGTACCTGCCACATGTTCAGTTCGCGTGCCAACACAACCACATCAGCAAACTGTGCATAAAACCTGAGAGCCTCAACGTTGCTTATATTCAGCTGAGTACTGAGGTGAACCTCAACCCCGACCTGACGGCAATAGGTCATGACGGCTACGTCGCTGGCTATGATAGCACTTATCTCAGCCTGCTTGGCAGCATCCACGATTTCGTGCATCGTCGCGATGTCATCGGAATAAATTATTGTGTTGACTGTGAGGTAGGACTTCACACCTGCCTCGTGACATATGGCAGCTATCTCCTTGAGGTCGTCGATGGTAAAGGCGTTGGCACTATGGGCACGCATGTTGAGTTTGCCGATGCCGAAATATACTGAGTTTGCCCCAGCCTTGATGGCTGCAGCAAGACTTTCGCGCGACCCGACGGGTGCCATAATTTCAAAATCAGAACGTTGCAACAGAGTATTCTTTTAAATGTGACACAAAAACTGAGCGCAAAGATATGAAAAATTTTGAAGTAAAAATCTCCAACCTCTGATTATTTATATCAGAGAAGGAAAACAATTTGTGATTTTTTACATATCTTTGCGGCGTTAATCTTATTAAAAACACAACAATCATGAAAAAAACCACCTTTCTCGCTATCATCCTGATGGCATTGGTTTCGTCTGTTAAGGCACAGGACGACATTTCCAAATACTATCTCACCAACTACGGATTCGATACTGATTTCGACCACGTGAGCGGTGAGAGGAAGACCGTTTCGCAGGAAATAAAGGAAATCCCTGGCTGGACAGCAGCTCTGAGTGCCAACTACACAATTACAGGTGTGTATGAATTCGGTTTTGCAGGTACGTTCAATAGCGGAAAGATGCCTGCAGAGGGATATGACGGTGAGGCAGGCGGTGCCCTCGTACTCTCTACAGGATGGGAACAGACTTTCTGCTACTACCAGACCATCACCCTGCCAAAGGGTACTTATACCATCAGTGTTCCGACTTACAACGGCAAAGCGTCTACAGGCGGAACATCGCAACTGGCATGGATTCCAAACAGCGGAACCGCCGTCACAAGTAGCGTACAGACTTATCCGGTAAGGCAGTGGACGATGGATGAAATAACATTCACCCTGACACGTTCGACAACAGGAAAAGTGCAGATAGGCTATAAGGCAGTAGCAGGAGGTTCGGCAAGTTCCGCCAATCTGGTAATTGATTATGTGAAGATTACCGGCACAGGCATGTCGGTAAGCAAGAGCACACTCCGAACCACCCTTACCAATGCCAACAAACTGTATGGTACAGGCGAGGGTATAGACGCAGATAAACTGAAAGCTGTCATCGACATGGCACAGGGTGTATATGACAACAGCGAAGCTACGATGCCGCAGGTGCTGGAGGCAGTATGGCAACTGAAACAGGCGATGGAGGACTATCGCATTGCCAATGCCTCGGAGGACAATCCTCTGGACCGTACCGAACTGATACAGAATCCGTCGTTCGAAACCAACGGCACAAGCGGATGGACTGTCAAGAATATGTCAACACAGTCCAACTCCGTCTTCTCAAGGAAGTCAGGAACATACTATCTGGAGTCGTGGGTGAGCATTGGTCAGCAAATAGACAAGGCTTCCGTTCTGCAGACCCTCAAGAAACTGCCGAGGGGTAAGTACCGCCTCAAAGCAGCTGCCTTGCATATCCAACAGACAGGAAGTAACAGTACGACGAACAAAGGTAACCCACAGACAGGAGCATATCTCGTAGCAGGTACATCACGCGAAGAAGTGACTGCCATGAAAGAATATACAGCCTCCTTTGCAGTTCTCGATGAAACCGAGGATATTGAGATAGGACTCATGGCTGAGAACGCTACAGGCAACTGGCTCTGTGTGGATAACTTCAAGTTGGAATTTGTCGGAGCCATAACGGTGGAAAGTTACATAAGCGAGGTGCGGAAACTGGTCGTTGAAGCCCAGGCTCTACTTGACCTTGGTGTACAACAGTCTGCTACCGATGCTCTGACAAGTGCCATTTCAACGGCGAATGCAGCATTGCAGACAACGGATATAGATGCCCTTACGGCGGCTCGCAAATTGCTGAAAGAGGCTATCGCAGCAGGTGAGAATTCAAGAGCACTCTACGATGCCCTGGAAGTACGTATAGACTACGCCCAGAGAGTTGTGGGATGGTGGGAAGACGTAGAAAGAAAGGCTACTGCCGTGAACAATCTGAAAGAAGCCATCCAGACTGCCCAGGAGAAAATGACAGACTACTCTCTTACCGATTCTCAGTTGAAGTCTGCCGTCAATAATCTTAATACACGTATATCGGCTGTTGACAAGAAGATTTACTGCAGTACTAATGCCTGCGGAACTGACGCACAACTGAAGGTTAACACCAACCAGTGGTGCTATGACCGCTCTATGCAGTCGAAACATTGGATTCTGTTCTGGGAGGCAGGCTATGGACTTGATGCACCGGCATCTGTTGAAAGTATACTCGCAAATGCCGATGAAATCTTCGAATTATATGCTGACAGTCTGAAGTTTATCACTATCAACCAGGGCAAGTCGAAGTCGGATACATACAAGATGATTATACGTCTGCGCTATACGGAAGAATGGGAAGCTAGCGGTAGCGGTATCGACGACCAGATTGGTCTGCTCACTCTGTCACGTTGGGCTTACACCTCACGCGGAGGACAGACTGTAGCACATGAGATAGGCCATTGCTTCCAGTATCAGACCCATTGCGACAACGGTGACTGGAACGGATGGATGTACAACTGGGGCAATTCCACCCTGAACGTATTCTGGGAGATGTGTGCACAATGGCAAGCCTATAAGTATTATCCGGAGATGCAGTTCGACAACGAATGGCTCAGCAATACCCTCAACGGACTCCATCGCCATCCTCTTTGCGTTGACCTGCGCTACAACAATTACTTCATTCAGGACTATATGTGTCATAAGCACGGAATGGATGTGATAGGTATGCTTTGGAACAAATCGCAAAATCCGGAAGACCCCTTCCAGGCTTATATGCGACTGACGATGACTGGTACTACGACGCAGAAACTCAGTCAACTGGGCGATGAAATGTGGGAATATGGTGCTCGCATGACTACATTCGACCTCGATCCGATACGCGAATACGGAGCCTCTACCATCAACAAGCGCAATCAGACTTCACTCACTAAAGACGAAGACGGATACTGGAGTCCGACGGCATCCAACTGCATCGAAAACTGGGGTAACAACGCTATCCGCCTCAATGTCCCGTCATCTGCCAAGACTGTCTATGTGGAGTTCGAGGGTCAGGCAGGCAAGAACGGATATACAGCCTATAACACCACCCGTGCAGGATGGCGCTACGGATTCGTGGCTCTGCAGAAGGACGGAACGCGTGTCTATGGCGATATCAGTTCGGCAACATACAGCAATCCTGACGGCACACTCGCCTTCGACTGTCCAGCCAATTGTAAGTACCTGTGGCTTGTGGTAAGCGGTGCTCCTACCTCTTACTGGACACGCGACTGGCTCAGTTGGAGTGAAGAAAGTGTTGCAGAGCAATGGCCTTATCGTGTAAAACTCCACCAGACCAACATCTACGGACAGCCAAACAACAACACCTATCCTACAGGTATGGAAGATGTGGAGATTGCCGAAACGACGCAAGATGGCGGAAATGTCTATTCCATCTCAGGACATATCGTAAGGCGAGGCACCACATCGCTCGAAGGACTGCCAAGAGGACTCTATATCGTAGCCGGCAAGAAGGTAATGGTAAGGTAATAACTCCGTTGAAAAGGCAAATAATAAAATACGAGGGAAGCTTCACAGCCTCCCTCGTTTAGTCCGCGGAATACTTACCAAAGTTATACTAATCTTTCTAATTACTTGAAAAGGGTCTGGTTCAATTCGTTCTGGACATTATCTGGCAGATTTGCAGATTTGCAGCAGTCAACGATGAAACGGGTGGTTTCAGGAGAGAGATTTATTCTCTTCCATACAGCAGTGAGAGTCTTCCAACGACCTGTGAAGGTGTTTTTGTCAACGAACTGAACTCCACCCTGTATGGTGTTTGATTTCTCGCGTCCCATTTCAGAATACCAGCCATCCTTGTAGGTGTAGGTACCATACTCATGAGGACGGATACGAACGACACCATTCTTACCACGAGTCACTTCTGCGCAGCAATACTCGCCGTCCGGACCATAATACTTATATTGATTATAACCCGTGGCGCTGCCACAAATGGTTTTCTTCTCGCCGTCCCATTGCATCGACTCCAGCATCCAGAGTCCATGGATGTCGCTGTCAGCAGGTTTGTAGTTCTGTGCAGAGGTGTTGAGACTGATAAGCATTAATAATGTGAAGATAATGCTTGAAGGATTGATAACTGAAGTTTTCATAATCGAAAAAGTTTTAAAAGGTTAAACAAAAAGGGTTAATTGACGATGCAAAGTTAAGGGCACTGGGTGGATGTCTCCAAGAAAACCGCTTTGCATATTTTTTGCAATTATTTTTGCAAACTTTCTGCAAAATGCAAAGTGTTTGCAAATTGTCGTCAACTGCCCACGGACAGGACGAATTCGTCCCATTGACGGGAGCTTCCCTTTCGATTAAATACTTTCTGATAAAGCCTACTGCGGACGGTACTGATAGTACTGATATCTCGCAAAAGGACGTTGGCTATGTCGCTTGGAGCAATACGCAACTTAATAAGTAGCGAGGTGTGAAGTTCCAGGTCTGACATAGGATAGAGACTGAGTAAATGGTTTGTAAAACTGGGATAGACGGCATTGAGCTGGCGACTCAGTTCGTCCCAATCGGAGGGTTGCAGGCGCTGACCAGACTGAATGGAGCGACGGAGCTTGCAATAATAGTCAGAAGCAAAGAATGCCGTTTCTACTTCTTTCATAGCCTGACGCACGGGTTGCGGACGCATCTGAGTTTCCTCTTCTATCTGACGCAGACGCATCTGTACACGCTTCGCACTCTGGTGCTTGGCTATGGTTATTGGAACTATGATAAGCAGACAAAAGAGAGCAGCGAAAAGAGCATAGAGAAGGCGGTGGTTAGCTGAAAGGAGCTTGCGCTCAGTAGTAGAGAGGATATAGTGGCGAACTGCCTCGTTGGCATCTATATACTGATCATTCTTTATGATATCACGAATTTCTGCAATCTTTTCGTCACTCATGTCCGTAACACGTTTCCACGTATAAATCCGTCCACTACGCTGAATTGTGACGATGGAATCGCTCTTTATGACAAGCGGATGAGGGTCGCCGTCCTCCAGATAAATCTGTTCGTTTTTCCCCATTCGGATGAATGATATCGGAATGGTCTGTATAGGTGCCACTACGATGCCTGAACCCGTGTAGAACAACTGACAGGAGTAGAGTGTGCTGTCAGCATCGTAAATCTGAAAGAAAGTGACACCATTATTGGGGTAATCCACTTCGTAGTCGTCAGGATAAGACAGATGCGTCAGCGTCCACGCTCCTTCGAGATGATACTCTTTCTCGCCTACCCTTCCGCAGGAGACGAGTAGCAACAAAGTCAACAGAAAACCTATTACGTTCTTCATACCTTATAGAATTTACGCAGCAAAATTAGTACATTTCACACGAATCCGCAAAACAAAAGACTTTGCAATATGTTT
>CACYGK010000039.1:0-8401 GCA_902774005.1 uncultured Bacteroidales bacterium
GTATAAAATGGTCTCAATCCTGCGTTTATTAAACGAAGTTAAAAGTGAGTGCAACTATTGTTGCATATAATGCATGCAGTACCGATGGGATGGAAAACGCCAAAATTTTAAGGGCGCCCAACTCCTAACTCCTAACTGAAAAACGACTCCGAGCGGAGTCGTTTTTCTTTATTCTTTTACTGGTGTGAAGCGTTCGTGGAGGCTTTGGAAGATGATGTAGAAGGCGGGGGTGACAAATAGCAGGGCAAGTGTACCCACTGCCATACCGCCGACAGCGGCAAGGGCGAGCGATTTGTTGCCGACGGCACCGGCTCCGTTTTCAAGGATAAGTGGAATCATACCCATTATCATAGTGAGGACTGTCATCATGATGGGGCGCAGACGGTCGCGACATGCTCCGATGGCTGCCTCCTGGATGGAGAGTCCTTCGTGGCGTTTCTGCACGGCAAATTCGGTAATGAGGATGGCTGTCTTGGCAAGGAGTCCGATTATCATGATGACTCCGGTCTGCACGTATATATTCACACCCACATCCAACGAGTCCGAACGGTATGCTGAACATGACTGCCCAGGGGATGAGGAGGGAGTCGTAGAGACAGGCAAGGATGAGGTAGATAAGGAGGAAGCAGATGGAGTAGATGAAGAGGGTGTCGTTCGAACCGGCATTCTCTGCTTCTTCGCGTGCGATACCTGCATATTCGTAGCTGTAGGTATCGGGCATCACTTCGCGACGCACTTCCTCGATGGCACGGCGCACATTATCGGAAGTGTATCCGGGTGCGGGCATCGTGGCAACGGGGTAGGCAGGGAAGAGGTTGAAGTGGTGCTCCATGGCTGCTCCCATGTCGGGGGTGAGTGTGACGAACTGCGTGACGGGTACCATCTGTTTGCCTACGGGTACGAAGATGTTGTTGAGGGTAGTCTTGGACATGCGGTATTCTTTACCTGCCTGTATCATGACACGATAGACGTTGCTGTACTGCACGTAGGAACCGATGTAGGCACCTGCGATGAAGTTGCCGATGGTTTCGAGTACGGTACGTGGAGATATGCCCATGCGCTTGCAGGCTATCTCATCGACGTCGAGTTTGAATTTAGGATAGTCCTGCGAATAACTGGAGGCTGCAAATTCGACTTCGGGACGCTCGTTAAGACGGCGTACGAATTCTACTCCCGTGTCGATGAATGCCTGACGGTTGGAACCTCGGGTGAGGTCCTGCAGATTGATACTGATGTTGGAACCGTTACCGTAGCCGGGTATCTGTGGCATTTGGAAGGTCTCGACGTATGCTTGGGGCAGGTTGACACGTGCCCATTCAGTTATGTTTTTCTGTATGTCGGCTATGCTGTAGAAGGAACGCTCGCTCCAGTTGCGCAAGCGCACCATGAGTGTGGCATAGTTGGTGCTGGTCATGTCTTCCATCATGGAATAGCCGGTGAGTGCTCCGACGGTCTCTACCTCGTCAAGCGAGAGGATGTATTCTTCAAGCTGAACGGTGGTGGATTCGGTCTCGTTGAGGTATGCTCCCGGGGTGAGCATGATGTTGACGAGGAGGAATCCCTGATCTTCCTGTGGCACGAGGTCGGTCTGGGCGTGGGTCATGAGCCATGCACAGACTGCGATGGAGGCTATGAGGATTGCCCAGGCGAGACGTGAGCGCCGGATGAAACGGCTGACGCTGGTCATGTAGCGATTAAGGAGTGCGTCGTAGGCTGTGTTGTATGCTGTCTTTATCCAGTAGTTCAGGTTGCGGTGTCCTGTAGCGTCGGATGTGTCGGCAGGACGGAAGAACATGGCACAGAGGGCAGGACAGAGGGTGAGGGCACAGACGGTGGAGAGTCCTACGGCTGATGCCATGGTGATGCCGAACTGCTTGAAGAAGGCTCCTGCCGTACCACCCATGAAGGTGACGGGAATGAATACCGCCATGAAGACGAGAGTGGTGGAGATGCAGGCTGCCGTCACTTCACTCATGGCATTGCTTACGGCACGGTTGACGTTGCGTTCACCCTGTTCCATCTTCGTAAGTACAGCCTCGACGACAACTATGGCATTATCCACTACGGTACCGATGGCTAGGACGAGTGCAAAGAGGGTGAGGAGGTTAAGCGAGAAACCTGCCAGTTTGACTACGGCAAAGGTACCTATGAGGGATATGATGATGGCAAAGGAGGGGATGAGGGTAGCCTTGAAGTTCTGGAGGAAGAAATAGACCACGAGAACGACGAGGAGAATGGCGATGAAGAGTGTCTCGACGACGCTGTACATGGAGGCGTAGAGGAAGTCGTCGGAGGTTTCGAGGAGTCGGAACTGAAGTCCGGCTGGCAGTCGGTGCTCGACATCTGCAAGTACCTTGCGTATCTCGGCATTCACCTTGGTAGCATTGGCTCCAGGGGCTTGCTTTACGTAGAACATAACACCCGGATTGCCGCTGATGTTGGTGCGGAAGTCGTATGCCCGTGCTCCGAGTTCGACGCTGGCGATGTCGCGCAGACGCAGTATCTCACCTTTATCGGAGGCACGTATGATGATGTTCTCGAACTGACTCATGTCGTCGAGCAGTCCGTTGAATTCGATGTCTATCTTGTCGGTGGTGCTCTCAAGTCGTCCGATAGGTACTACGAGGTTCTGTTCGTTGATACAAGTGACGACTTCATCGGGGGTTACGCCATAAAGTCCCATGAGGTCGGGTTTGAGCCAGATGCGTACTCCGTACTGCTCACCCATGATCATGGTGCGACCGACACCTGCTATACGACTGATGGCTGGCATGACGTTGATGTCGAGGTAGTTGGAGATAAAAGACTGGTCGAAGTTCTCGTTGGTGCTCTCGAGACTCATTATCATGAGTGTTGCGTTGACATTCTTCTGTATGGTGACACCTGACTTGATGACGTCTTCGGGGAGCACACCCGTGGCTTGGCTTACACGGTTCTGTACGTTGACGGTGGCTTCGTCGGCATCGGTACCCTGCTTGAAATAGACGTCTATCTCACCTTCACCGTTGGCTGAAGCCGTAGCTACCATGTACATCATGTTTTCGACTCCGTTGACTACTTCCTCGATAGGCATGATGACTGATTCCATGACGGCGTTGGCATCGGCTCCGCTGTAGGTGGCTGAGATGGTGACCATTGGCGGGGCTATGTCGGGGTATTGTTCGACGGAGAGTGTCTTCAGACTGATGAGTCCGATGACTACTGTCAGTACTGCTATGGCTAAGGCAGCCACCCAGTGACGGACGAAGAAATTTGTTTTATTCATGTTTAGTTTACCGTTTACCGTTTACAGTTTACCGTTTGTTGGGTCTTTAACCTTTAACCCTTAATCTTTAACCCTTATCTAACTCGGGCTCCGTTTGAGAGTTTCTGTGCTCCGTTGACTACCACTTCGTCGCCTGCATGGAGTCCGCTCTTCACGTAGTAGTGGTTACCGCTGTTGGAGGGTATAGCTTCGCAGATGACTCCTTCGGCTGTGCCGTCTTTGCGGACACGGTAGAAGAGGAGGCGGTCCTGAAGATGTACGGCTGCTTTCTTTGGTATGCGGAATACGTTGTTCATCTTTGTCGGGAAGACGAGTGTGGCTGAGAGTCCGGAACGCAGTTCGTCGTCGGGATTGGGGAAGGTGGCACGTGCGATGACGGTACCTGTCTTGCGGTCTACGATGCCGCCAATCTCGGTTATCTCACCTTCGTAGCGGTAGGTTTCTCCATTCTTCAGTTGCATCTGCACTTTGGGCAGTATCTTGCCTGCTGTCTGTCCGTCCTTGCTTTTCAGGCCTTCGGATGTGACTACGAGGTCGTATTGTGCCACGAGGTCGAGCAGTTGTTTCTCTGTGTAAGAGTACCATGCCTGGATAAGGCTGTTGTCACTTACGGTGCAGAGGAGGTCGGTGAGGTCTGCCAGTTCTCCGATGCGGAATCCGTTTTCTTTTATCATACCGCTGATGGGTGCCTTGACGGTGCAGTAACCGAGGTTGGTCTCAGCGATGGAGAGCTGTGCCTGTGCCTGCTGTACACCTGCCTGTGCCACGTGGTAGGCATTGCGACTGGCTGCGAGTACATAGTCGCTCACAATCTTCTTGGCTGCGAGGTTCTGGGTGGACTCATAAGTCAGTTTATTGTTTTCCATCTCTGCCTGTGCTGCTGCGAGGTTGGCACGTGCGTTCTGCACCTTGAGCTGGTACTCGGTCTGGTCGATGACGAAGAGGGGCTGCCCCTGTTCAACCTTGAATCCGTCGGTGAATTTCATCTCACGGATGATGCCCGACACCTGCGGATAGACATCTACTTCGTTGATGCCGTGGAGCGATGCAGGGATATACTCGTTGTAGATGCGGGACTCGGGTTTCAGTATCTGAGTCTCGTATTTGACTGGTGCCTGCGAGTCGGTTTTCGAACCTCCGCACGCTGTCAGCAGGATGCCACACAGTAGTGCTGCTGTTGATATAATGTTGTTCTTATTCATAATCTTTAATTATCAATTGTCAATTATCAATTATCAATTATCAATTATCAATTATCAATTAAAATACGTATCTTATTTGCAGTTGTAAGTCTGTCTTAGCGGATGAGTTTATCTTATCGCTGCCCGAACCGATGGTGCTGTGGTCGAGGTATTGTGTAAATGCTGCTTTGGCTGATATGGTGAGCCCGATAACGGGAGTCAGGTTTGCCACGAGCACGGCGCGGATAGCCTGATAGTAGTATGATTTGATGCCGAAGGAGTAGAGCAGTGAGGGTTCGTAGTTGTAGATACGTGCATTGTAGGTGTCGGTATCGACGTAGGTGAGTGAACCGTTGAGGCTGAACCAGCGTGGAATGGCTGTCCAGCGGAGGTTTTCGCTCACGGAGAAACCTAATTCTGGATTATCTTCGGTAAAGGTGATGCAGATGGCATTGAGAGTGGTGACGGCAGAAAAACGTCGTGAGAAGGTGTAGGTGTTCTGCAGTTTGAGTGTCTGACGTGTGTTGAGGCGCAGGTGGGTCTGCGACTGTTCGTCGGTATGGTTTTTCTGTTTTGATTTTATATGATAGCGCAGGAGCCATGTAGAGCGTCGGCTGTGGGCATAGTCAACCTGTCCCATGTATTCGAAACCGTAGGAGGAACCTGACACCTGACGTTTGAGCCACGGAAAGCGCATAAGGTCGAAATGCTGGTAGATGCGCCAGCGGTAGGAGAGGTCGGACGACCAGGAGAGGAAAATGCCTTGTTCGTTCTGCGGACGGGAGTTCTCGCTGAAGGCATTGGCATGAACGGAGGTGTATTGTGCTCCGTAGTGGCGCACGATGAGTTGCAGGTTGTTTTTATTGTTAGGACGGAAGACGAGTCCGTTAAGTGTGGCAAAGCCATTCTGATGGTTACTTGCATGACTGAGGGCTGTCTCACCGATGAATTGGAGTTTTCCGAAACGGTAAGAGTAGGCTAGACTGTAGTTTTGGAAGTCCTGTCCTGTGGCGTCGTAGCGTCGGTAGAGTGTGGACGGTGTGTCGCTGACCGGCATGAGTGGCAGGGAGTAGTGGGTGAAGACAGCCGTGGTTGAGATGCTGAATTTGCCGAAGTCGAAATGGAGGTTGCCTCCGTAGTTGAACTCACGCAGGTTGTGCCGGTCGCTGTATTCGAGTGCTGTACGGTGGAGCCCGTCGGTTTTTATCGATGTGATACCGGTGGAGTCGGAGTTGTAGTTGCCGTCGAGTTTGTTGTGTGCGACATAGGCAGAAAAGGTGAAATTATAGAACTGATAGCGCAGGGCTGCACCGGTGAAGTAGTTGGATTCGACGAAGGAAGTGTGAGGTGTGAAACCGCGGTCGATGGTAGTCAGGGAGTTGGACTGCGTGTACTTTCCGAAGTTGAGTCCGGTATTGAGGGCGAGTCCGAGTCCGAAGTTGGAGCGGAAATTACCTACTATCAGTTCGTGGATGCGACTGTGTTTGCCTGTATTGACACCCCGCAACATGGCATAGAGGGAGAGGTAGTCGAAGGCTCTCTCGCCTGCGTCCTTCTCAGTCTGGGCACCTGCAAATATGCTATTCTGACTTTGGAAAGAATAGCGCAGTTTGTATGTTATGCGGCTGCCCCGAAAGGGATTGCTGGAGTCGCTCTGCTTCCCTGCGGTGGTATAGAAGGGAAAGTCGGTACGGGCATATAACTCGTTCCGGCTGTCGGGCAGAAGACGTCGGAAGGACGGTGGAATGCCGTCGGGGGGGTGATAGCGATACCCGGCAAATGTGGGGTTCAGCGAATCGGTGGCAACGAAGGAAAAGAGCTGTATGATGGCTCGTGTACGTTCGTCGATGGAACTGATAAACATAAGTTCGCCGGCAGTTTGGAATTCTTTATTATCTTTACGATAACGTATGATGTCATCTACCTGTTGCTGACTGATGAATGGTATCTGCAGCAGTTGGTCGATAGAGGCTGTATTGAGGTTGACGGGGTTGAGGCGCAGTTCGTTAAGTTGTTCGTATATGAATTCGGTCTGATTGTCATTCTCTTCATTGTTAAATATGTAATCCTCAACAAAGGTACTCCAACTCATCTGAGCTGAGCACAGTGGACTGATTAGCAGTAGGCAACATATGATGAGGACTCTCAACTCTTAACTCTTAACTTTTAACTCTTAACTTTTAACTCTTAGCATCGCTAAGATGCACCCAGCCCTGTGCCTTGAGCGGGAATTCGTTTCCGTCGCGGGTGATGAGTACGCTGCCAAGGTCGGACTGTGTGACGTAACCTATCTCCTTCACTCCTTCGAGGGCTTCTATCTTGTCGTGGTCGGCAATGGGTACTGTGAAGAGGAGTTCGTAGTCTTCACCTCCGTTGAGAGCTGCTGTGGTGAGGTTCATATTCATCTCTTCGCTCATGACGGCAGTCTGGTAGTCGATAGGGATGCGGTCTTCGTAGATGCGGCAACCGACGGACGACTGTTTGCAGATGTGAAGCAGTTCGGAGGAGAGTCCGTCGCTGATATCTATCATCGATGTGGGTCGGATGCCCTGAGCGCGGAGACTCTCAATGATGTCGCGACGTGCCGACGGACGCATCTGACGTTCGATGAGGTATTCCTTACCGGCAAAGTCGGGCTGACTCACTTCGGAGAGCTGTTGCTGAAGCTGTTTCTTTACCTCCGGATCGGTAGCAGCAGCGAGTTTCTTCTGCAAGTCTTCTATCTGTCGGTAGTATATCTGTTTTTCGCGTTCGAGGAGCTGGAATCCCATATATGCTGCTCCGAGGTCACCACTGACACAGATGATGTCGGTGGGCTGTGCACCGCTTCGCTGTATGGCACGACCATGTTCTACGGTACCTATGGCTGTGATGCTGATGGCAAGTCCGGTCATGCTGCTAGTGGTGTCACCACCTACGATATCGACATGGTGTTCCTTGCAGGCTATGCGCAGTCCGTCGTAGAAGTCGTCGAGGTCTTCAACTGTGAACCGTTTGCCGATGGCAAGACTGACGGTTATCTGTTTCGGTGTACCTCCCATGGCATAGACGTCGCTGAGATTGACGATGGCACTCTTGTAACCGAGATGACGCATGGGGATGTAGGTGAGGTCGAAATGGATGCCCTCCATAAGCAGGTCGGTAGTGACGAGCAGGTCGGTGTTGTCGTCGCCACGCAGTATGGCACAATCGTCACCGACGGAGAGTATGGTTTCGGAGTTCTGGGGTTTGATATCTTTCGTCAGTCGGTCGATAAGACCGAATTCACCAAGTTCGGAAATGTTCATTTACAGTTAGGAGTTAGGAGTTATGGGAGTTTTTTAAGAAATTCTTTGATGATGGCTGTCATGCGGGGTTGTGCTGCATTGGCTGCCTGCTGCACTTCTTCGTGACTCACTTCGACTACGTTTTCGTAGCCTCCGAGGTCGGTGATGATACTGAAACCGAGGACTCGGATGCCGCAATGGACGGCTACGATTACTTCGGGTACTGTACTCATACCTACTGCATCGGCTCCCCAGGAGCGGAACATGCGGTATTCGGCTGGTGTCTCGAATGTGGGACCTGCCGTACCTACATATACTCCATGGCGGATGGCTATACCGAGGCGCTGTGCTGCTTCATCGACGATGCTGATGAACTGGCGGTCGTAGGCTTCGTGCATGGAAGGGAATCGGGGACCGGTGGGGAAGTTCTTGCCTCGGAGCGGATTCTCGGGGAAGGAGTTGATGTGGTCCGTGATGACCATGATGTCACCTACGGAGAAGTCCGGGTTCATACCTCCTGCCGCATTGCTGACTATGAGGTTTTTGATACCCAGTTCGTACATGACACGGATGGGGAAGGTAACTTCTTTCATGCTGTAGCCTTCGTAGTAGTGGAACCGTCCGTCCATAGCAAGGATATCAACACCGGCAAGTGTACCGAAGAGCAGTTTGCCTGCATGTCCTTCTAC
>CACYGK010000039.1:8468-29800 GCA_902774005.1 uncultured Bacteroidales bacterium
CTTTTCAGACGTTGCCTAATGAAGGCTGCTGTTTCTTGGATTTTTGCGTACATAGTCGAGTATGATTTTGTTGAATTTCTCTTCACCCTTACCAAGGAAGGTCACTTCGATCGGAATGACGATATGGGGTAGGGCAGAAAGACGTGTAGAGTCTTTTTCGGTTGTGATAATCTGACGTCCTGCAGCACGTCGTCTGATAGCCTCGATATCGGCAGCGGTGAATGTGTGATGGTCTGGAAACGACATGAGTTCGAGTGCAGGATAGAAATGCCGTAATGTCTCTTCCATGTGTTTTGGCGATGCAATACCCGTGACGAGAAGTGGCGGACGCTCAAACTGCGGCATCAGAATAGGGTAGGACATAGTGGTGAAGAACACCTGCTGATGGTAGAGTGTGTTGAGTTCGCGTTCCAGCCCGTTACGTTCCACAGGAGTTATGTCGGCAGGACATTTCGTCACGATGATGATGTCGGCACGGTAAAGACCGGATGCCTGTTCGCGCAGTCTGCCTTCGGGCAACAGATGGTCGTGGGTGATGAAACGGTTGTAGTCGATGAGCAGGATGTTGATGTCGGGATGTACATAGCGGTGCTGGAAAGCATCGTCAAGCAGAATGACATCGACAGGAGGTTGTACTGAGGATCCCAGCAGTTTCGTTATTCCCCTCTTGCGATTGGCATCTACTGCCATGTGTATTTGGGGGAATTTATGCTTCATCTGATATGGTTCGTCACCTATCTCACGTTGTGTCGATTGCGAAGTGGCAAGGACGAATCCCTTGGTTTCACGTTTGTACCCCCTTGAAAGCACAGCCACCTGGTACTGCTTACTGAGCAGACGGATGAGGTATTCGGTGTGGGGTGTCTTCCCTGTACCACCTACAGTTATGTTACCCACGCTGATGACCGGTACGGGAAACGACTTCTGTTTCAGTACTCCCATATCGAACAGCAGGTTGCGTATGAACACAACCAGTCCGTATATCCATGCCAGTGGTCGGAGTGGCGGGTATGTTTTTATGTAACCGTCTGCCAAGGGTTATAGTTTCTTTAGAAGTTGAACGATATGCTGTAAGGCAGTCTTGCCTGAATGCCTGTATGGTTGGTCAGACTGCGCATCTGACGTAACATCTCGTAGTATTCGCCCAGTGTCATCTTGAGTTGTGCATCGGCATAGGAACCGCCTTTCGTGTCGCTGAGGAGATTGTCGAGGAACGAAGTCTCGGCAGGGTATTCCTTAATGCTGTATTCATCTACTCCGGCACGTTTCTTTGCTACGGCGATGGCATCATTGATGTTACCGAGCTGGTCAACGAGTCCTAACTCCAGAGCATGCTGACCTGTCCAGATGCGTCCCTCGGCAATCTGGAGGATGTCACCGATAGGTTTGTTGCGACTGGTGGCACAGCGTTCGGTGAACAGCTGGTATCCGTTATTGACATAATTCTGCACGATGGCTGCCTCGTCGGCAGTAAAGGCTCTTGCCATGCTCTGTCCGAGGTCGGAGTGTGCATTGGTCTTCACCGTCGAAACATGTATTCCGAGTTTTTTGTTCATCAGTTCATCAGCTTCAGGGAAAAGTCCGAAGATACCGATTGAACCTGTGATTGTAGTAGGCTGTGCCACGATCCAGTCGGCTGCACAACTGATATAGTAACCACCACTGGCTGCATAGTCACCCATGCTTACGACAACGGGTTTCTTTGCTTTCAGCTGACGGATGGCATGCCATATCTGTTCGGAAGCATAAGCACTTCCGCCACCCGAATTGACACGGATGACTACTGCTTTCACGTCGTCGTTGTTACAGAGTTCCTGCAACTGCTTGACTGTAGTCTTACCGATTATCTCATGCTCGCTGTTATAGCCCGGTATGCTCTGCGACGACTCCTGAACGATATCTCCGAAAGCATAGTACAGAGCTATGACATTGCCCGACGTACCCTTTGGTTTCGAAGAAGATATGGATGCCAGGTCGCTTACCGAGATGGTGTGGTAGTCTTCCTGTGAGTCAACATCCTCAATCATGTTGCAGATGGTCTGGGGTACAGCATCGCTATATGCCATGCGGTCTGCGAGTTTTTCCTTGATGTAGTTCTCAGGTTGGGTAAATGCCATGAAGGTGTCAGCGAGTTGGTTGAGGCGTTCCACGCTGATGCCGCGACTCTTGCTTACATCCTTGGTGATGGACTGCCACAGTTCGGAAGATACGAGGGTGAGCTGTTCGCGGTTCGCCGGACTCATCTCGTTGAGCAGGTATGGTTCGACGGCACTCTTGTAAGTACCTACCTTGAATACCTGCATCGATACACCTACCTTGTCGAGCAAGTCCTTGTAGAAACTTGTCTGCAAAGAGATTCCGTGCCAGTCGATGATGCCCTGCGGATTGATTATAAGTGAGTCGCTTACGCTGCACAGGTAATATGCTCCCTGAGTGTACATGTCACCATAGGAGATGATGAATTTCTTCGAACTCTTGAAATCGACGAGTGCGTGGCGTATCTCCTGTAATGTGGCGGGTGCCGCACCTATGAGTGTACCTGCTTCGATATATATACCTTTGATGTTTTTGTCGGTCTTGGCATGCTCAATGGCTTTGAGTATGTCGGCAAGACTCTGACTTTCAGCTATGCTGCCCGCAAGCAGGGTGGAGAGCGGATTGTCTTCCGTCCTCTCTTCTATGATGCCGCTGAGGTTGATGAAGAGTACTGAGTTCTTTTCTACTGATGTCTTTGTCGATTGTGCACCTGCCAGTCCGATGATGGTACTTACGGTAGTGAACAGGAATATCACACTTACTATTATCATGCCGACTACTGTGGCAAGAACATATTTCCAGAATGATTTCATCTTGTGTTTTCTCAAAAAAATTATATTGATTTATCTTTTCAGTCTTGTGTATTCACATGCAGCAAGGAGCCATGCACCTGTACCGAATGGAGCCTGTGAGTGGGCATCTACGGTACGTGTGGGGTCCGGCTTTTCACCTATCGGCTGTACATAACCGATACTGCCGTCAGGTTGCAGGGCAATGGTATAGAGGTAGTTCCATGCACGGTCGATGCAGTCCTTGTATTCCTTTGCAGGAAGTATGCCGTTGTTCACTCCCCACAGCATGCCGTATGTGAAGAATGCCGTACCGCTGGTCTCAAATCCTGGGGCATCATCTTCGCAGAGCATCGAACGACTCCAGTAACCACCTGGCTGCTGACAAGCCTTCACACCTGCAGCCAGTTGCTTGAAACGTTCGAGATAAAACTTGCGGTATTTGCAGTCCTGGGGCATGTCCTGCAGTACTTTTGCCAGTCCTGCCAGTACCCAACCGGCACCACGAGCCCAGAAACTCTTGCCTCCGTTACATGCTGTCTTCACTTTCGGATATACATACTTGCCGTCGCGGTAATAGAGCTGCGCTTCCTTGTCGAAAAGCAGACTGTCGGTCCAGC
Source organism: uncultured Bacteroidales bacterium (assembly GCA_902774005.1). Lineage (GTDB taxonomy): Bacteria > Bacteroidota > Bacteroidia > Bacteroidales > Bacteroidaceae > Minthosoma. The sequence continues at coordinate 11,914 of CACYGK010000039.1, forward strand.
GATAGCATTCGTACTGCTTGTCGAGCAGTTTCTGGTCGTGCGTCACGGTATATAACTTCGTGAATACAGGCATTCCCATGTAGAGTGCATCTGCCCACCACCAGTAGTCGCGGTCCGGAGTCGATGCCTCGTAGCACATCACCTGCAGGGCACGTTCCAGTCTTTCGGCACGGTGTTCCAACTTATAAAGGTCGATATATACCTGGAAGCATATCTGCCAGTCGGCAAACAGGACATAGTCCATTCCTTCGCCGTAGTTCTTGTACTTCCATTTTCTCTTGTCGTTTTCTGTGGCACCTTTCCAGTTGTTATACTCTGCCCACTTGATGGCATAGTCGAGATAACGCTGCTCACCGGTCAGTTCATATACAGCCTGATTACCTGTGAAGTAGGCTGCATTATCCCAGAATCCGCGACATTGTGCCGCATTGTGCTGTTGCCAGTAGTCATTCACTTTCCTGATGGTAGCTGTCAGTTCCTCGTTGCTTTGGGCAAAGGAAACGATAGGGGAGCACAGTACAAAGACGAGTGCAATTGATTTCAGTTTCATGGTGTTATTTGTTTTAGTTATGATGCAAAGGTATGATAATTAATTGAGAAAATGCATCTCGAACCGGATATTTTTGATAATTATTTATCAAGTCCGAGTTTTTTTGCCTCTTCCATCAACAGTTTTAGTGCCGGCTCGTACTCGTTCGGAATCTCTCCGTCGAGTATGGCATCCTTGATGCGGTTCTTCAGCAGACCCACTTCCTTGCTTGGTTTCAGGTTGAATATCTGCATTATCTCCTCACCGCTCACCGGAGGCTGAAAGTTCCTGATGCGGTCTTTCTCCTCAATGTCGATAAGTTTCTGGCGTACCAGTTCGAAGTTATTGATGAACCTCTGTTTCTTTTCCTTGTTCTTCGATGTTATATCGGCTGTACACAGAGTCATTAGGTCGTCTATGTCATCTCCGGCTTCGAAGAGCAGGCGGCGCACGGCACTATCGGTCACCTCCTCGTCGGCAATCACTATGGGGCGCATGTGGAGTCCTACGAGTTTCTGCACATATTTCATCTTCTCGTTCATCGGCAGTTTCATCCTGCGGAATATATTCGGAATCATCCTCTCCCCTATGTCGTTATGGTTATGAAATGTCCATCCTGCTATGTTGTCCCAACGTTTCGACTTCGGTTTGCCGATATCGTGTAGTATGGCAGCCCAGCGCAGCCACAGCGTTTTCTCTTCCGTAGGGTCGGTAGTTGCCGCTACGTTGTCCAGTACCTCAAGGGTGTGGTAGAAGTTGTCTTTGTGAGCTCTGCCGTTGCGACTTTCCACTCCTTGTAACTGTACCATCTCGGGGAAGATAATCGGCAACAGTCCGCAGCGGTCCAAATCGATGAAACCCTTCGATGGAATGGGCGAAAGTATGATTTTATTCAGTTCGTCGGCTATGCGTTCACCACTTATTATCTTTATCCTTTCTTTGTTACGTTCAATGGCTTCGAACGTCTCCGCTTCAATCTCAAAACTGAGTTGTGTTGCGAACCTGATACAGCGCATCATGCGCAAGGGGTCATCGCTGAACGTGATATCGGGGTCGAGTGGGGTTGCTATGATTCCGTCTTCCAAGTCTGCCAGTCCGTTGAAAGGATCTATAAGTTCTGCAAAACGGTTGCGGTTCAGACATAGTGCCATTGCATTGATGGTGAAGTCCCTGCGGTCCTGGTCTTCCTCCAGCGTACCGTCCTCGGTTATGGGTTTGCGTGAGTTGCGGTCGTAACTCTCCCTACGCGCACCTACAAATTCTATCTCTATGTCTTTGTGTTTCAGTTGGGCAGTACCGAAATTACGGTATATGGCAATATGTGCCTTGCTCAGTTTCTTTTTCAGTTCTTCAGCCAGCACTATTCCCGGACGCTCCACTCCGTGTCCCACCACTACGATGTCTATGTCCTTCGACTTGCGTTGCAGGAAGAGGTCTCTTACCCATCCTCCGATGACATAGCAGTCCAGTCCCAGACCGTCAGCAGTATCGCCTATCAGTCGGAACACAGGGTGGTCCAATGCCCTCAACAATTCATCGTTCGAAAAGTGTTTCACAGAAATTTTTTCGTTTTGTGGTGCGAAGGTACGAAAAGTTTCCTTAATTTTGCATGTTTTTCAATTATTAGCACAAAAATATACAGGTGGAAAAACTTTGGAACAGCAATTATGTGAAGGTGTGGTTTGCAAACTTCATGATTTTCTTCTCCTTCATGGTGGTCACTCCGTTGTTGCCGCTATACCTGAGTGAAGAATTTGGAGCTGACAAACACACTATCGGTATCGTGCTTTCGGGTTACACCCTTACGGCATTGCTGATGCGTCCCTTCAGCGGTTATCTGGTCGATAGTTTTCCACGTCGTATAGTGCTGCTTACAGCCTATTTCCTTTTCTTCTTATTCTTCGCCGGATATATCGTGGCGGGTAGCCTGACTCTCTTCGCTATTGTCCGTACCATCCACGGTGGACCTATGGGAGCTGTTACCGTAGCCAATTCCACATGTGCCATTGATGTGCTCCATCCTTCCCGTCGTGCCGAAGGAATAGGTTACTACGGACTCAGCAACAATCTCGCCACCAGTATGGCTCCTACCATCGGACTCCTCATTTATGCCGTGGTTGAGGACTACGACGCAGTCTTCGCTGTGGCACTCGCTGTATCATTCATAGGACTGCTGCTCAACTGGGCTGTCCGTTTCCCCGATAAAGAAGTTGTTCCCAATAAAGCTCCCATATCGCTCGACCGCTTCTTCCTCGTCAAGGGTACCCGACTCGGAGTATGCATGGTCTGCATAGCCTTCTCCTATAGTGTCATAGCTACATATATCGCTATTTACAGTAAAGAAGAACTGGGCATGACCACCGGTTCTGGACTCTGGTTTGCTGTCCTGTGTGTCGGACTCATGGTATCACGTCTTTTCGGTGCCCGAAGTCTGCGCGAGGGTAGGATAGTGGAGAACGCAAGCCACGGTTTCATCGTCAGTCTGTTCGGTTACATGCTCTTTGCTATGGTCCACAACCCTATAGGCTACTATGGAGCAGCACTCATCGTTGGACTGGGCAACGGACACGTATGGCCTGCCGTTCAGAATATGTTTATCAATCTAGGAACCAGTCGTCAGCGTGGTACAGCCAATTCTACCATCCTCACATCATGGGATGTAGGCATCGGACTTGGCGTCATCCTCGGTGGTGTCATTGCCGAATACATCAGCTATACCGCTGCCTTCATGGCAGGATTCCTGTTCAATGCCGTCGGTGTAGCATTCTTTTTCCTCACGGCACGCAAGCACTACTTGCTTAATAAACAGTAAACGTTAGGGCGCCGTGTCGATATATTGAAATGTCGATGTGTCGGAATGTCGAAAAAATGGCGCCCCTTACACCTTAGCGCCGCTAAGGTGTACATCCAGCTGCGGGAACGGAATAGAAATACCTGCAGCGTTGAGTGAGTTGTAGATTTTTTCCGTAGTTTCGAATTTTACTGGCCAGAAGACCTCTGATTTGGTCCATGCTCTCAGTTGGAACGTGATACTGCTGTCTGCCATCGTAGTCATGGGTAGAGCGGGCATGTAGGGTTCCTCCTTGAGGATACGTTCGTCAGCTTTACATATTTCCATTATCGTCTTTCTCACGTCCTCCGGATTCGTACCGTATGCCACATTAACATCTATATCCACACGGCGTACGGGTTCCTTCGAATAGTTTTTTACCGTACCGGTGGCAAGTCCACCGTTCGGAATGATGATAGTCTGATTGTCAGGAGTAGTTATTATCGTACTGAAAATCTGAATCAGTCTCACCGTACCGGCATTACCCTGTGCTTCGATAAAGTCACCCACGCGGAACGGATGGAAAATCAGAATCATCACACCTCCGGCAAAGTTCTGCAATGTACCCGACAGGGCCATACCGATAGCAACGCCAGCCGAGGCAAACAGAGCAACCAGCGAACTGGTCTCCACACCCAATACAGCCACTATCGATACAATTAGAATGCCGTACAGTCCGATGGTGCACAAACTGTCCAGAAAACTGAACAACGTGGGTTCCACCTCACGCTTCGTCATGATGCGACGTATCAGCGACAAGACCTTCCCGATTATAAACTTCCCCACCACATATATCAATAATGCCGCCAGCAGGTTCTTTCCCAGCGTCATCAGATACTCCGTGATGTTACTCAGAGCAATATTGCCCATCTCATTCGTCAACGAATCCGTAATGTTCTTCATAATCAACTTTTAACTTTTAACTTTTAATTTTTAACTTCAAAGACGTCTTCGTCTTTGATTGCCGTGAATTTCTCCCTGAACTCCCTCAGTTTCTCCATATTCAGTTCCACGGTGACCGTTCCCTCTCTGTTGTCCTCACATCGTGCAGCCACCCTGCCGTAGGGGTCTATCAACTGCGTACCTCCTACATACTGACATGCATCGTCATTTCCTACACGGTTCACGCCGCATACATACGCCTGATTCTCGATGGCACGCGCCTTCAGCAGCGTGTTCCACGCCTCAATCCTCGACTGCGGCCAGTTGGCTACATATATCGCACAGTCATAATCACCTGTGTTTCGGCTCCACACGGGGAATCGCAAGTCGTAGCATACCTGCAGCAGGAATCTCACACCACGGAATTCCACAACCTTTCTTTCCTCTCCTGCCTTGTACTGTTTGTCTTCTCCTGCGTACGAAAACAGATGACGCTTGTCATAAAAACTGACCATTCCATCGGGTTTTACGAAGTACATGCGATTGCAAAATACTCCTTCTTCCACTTTGGTAGCAATACTACCTGCGACGGCTGCATCCAGTTCTTTTGCCATCTTCATCATCCAGCGCAGCGAACCCTCATCCTCCTCGGCAATTCCTTCGGGCTGTGTGGCAAATCCCGTACTGAACATTTCCGGCAACACATACATATCCGATTTCTCCGCTTTACGCATCATCTCCTCCGCTCTCCGTCTGTTCGTTTCGGGGTCGTTCCAGGAAATTTTGATCTGTAAAAGAGTAATTTTCATCTGAATTTTCGTATTTTCTGCCACAAAGGTAAGGTTTCGCAAGCGAAAAAAGCAAGAAATACTTTGTTTTTTCACTTCTATCGCTGTACCTTTGCGCGGTTTATAAGAAATAGTCAAAAAAAATCTCAAAATGGCTACAAAAAGTCAGCCGTTAACGGAAAACAAATTTACAATGAAAACTAAATTTTTGCTCTTCGTTTCATTTTATTCTTTCTGCGCCCTTGGCATGCGTGCCGAACAGACAGATGCTGAGACACAACCCGCAGTAGAGCAGGCTGGTCCGCTCGACTTCTCCACCGAACAGATGGTCAAGGCTGTAAACAAGGATGCACCCGACTGGGCACTCGATGTCGCATCACGTATCAAACTCCATGGTTACGCACAGGGCGGATACTACTTCAAGCACTCCTCCCATGCCGATGCCAACATCAACTCCTTCGAAACCAAGCGCACCCTCCTTTGGGCTGAGGCTCAGATCACTCCACGTTGGTCGTTCCTCTTCATGCACGACTTCAACAGTATCGTTCAGGAGTTCTACACCGACTTCCGTGTCACCAACAATAAGGCTCTCACCCTTCGTCTCGGACAGTTCAAGACAGGTGTTACAATGGAAAACCCCTGGTCGCCTACTTCGATGGAGACCATCGACGTCTATTCCGAAGGTGTCACCTACCTCGCAGGTTGCGGTTCTGACCCTCTTTATGGTGTGCAGTATGGTCGTGACCTCGGTTTTTCTGTTCACGGCGAACTTGCCAAAGGTATGTTTGCTTACGACTTCGAACTCCTCAACGGACAGGGTATTCAGAATGTGAAGCGCGACCTTAATAATAAGAAAGATGTGGTTGCCCGTCTCGAATACCGTCCTTTCAAAGGTTTCAATATCGTAGCTACAGGTCAGCTCGGTTGGGGCAATTCATTAGTTGACAAACCTATATTCTGTCCTACAGTCAATCAGGGTGACGACTACCGTCGCAACCGTTACTCCATCGGTGTTGATTACAAATCAAAGCCTTTCAACGTACATGGTGAATTCCTCGGCGGTAAGGACGATGCCACCGTCAGTCGTGGTGCTTACGTCACAGGTTCCGTACGTCTCTTCAAGGACTTCGACTTCGTAGCATCTTACGACTTCTTCAACTTCAATGTCGATGCCAACAGAGACATGCACAAGATTGTAGCCGGTTTCCAGTACTGGTTCTTCAAGAAATGCCGTTTCCAGGTACAATATATATATAAGAGTGCCGATACCGATTACCGTACTTTCTTCGAGCATGGAGCAAATCATGCAGTAATGGCACAAATGCAAATCCGTTTCAACTAAATAAATAGTAAATAGTCAAATAGTAAATAGTAAATGTTAATCAAGCTTCTCCTTACCGTCATCTTCTTGGTTGTGACGGTTTATGTCGGAATCTATTCCCGCAAACAAGCCAAGAACGTAGATGGATTCGTACTCGGCGGACGCTCCGTTGGTCCCTGGCTCTCAGCCTTTGCCTTCGGCACCAGCTACTTCTCCGCCGTTGTATTCGTAGGTTATGCCGGACAGTTCGGATGGAAATACGGACTTGCCAGTTCGTGGATTGGTATCGGCAACGCCATCATCGGTTCACTCCTCGCATGGCTCATCCTCGGTCGTCGCACCAAACTGATGACCCAGCACATCCATTCGCGCACCATGCCCGATTTCTTCGGTACACGATACTCAAACCAGGGACTCCGTATCGCAGCGTCCATCATCGCTTTCGTGTTCCTCATCCCTTACACAGCCGGAGTATATAGCGGTATATCCAAACTCTTCGATATGGGATTCGGAATCCCTTACGAATATTGTATCATTCTCATGGCATGTCTCACAGCCGTCTATGTCATCCTTGGCGGATATAAGGCTACAGCCATCAACGACTTCATCCAGGGCATCGTCATGCTTGGAGGTATCATAGCAGTCATCGCCGTCGTTCTCAACAGTCAGGGTGGACTCGTTGAGGCATTCCACCGCATGAAGGAAGCAGTACCTACAGCTCACGACCTCGAAAGTCCGCTGTACAAGGACTTCCAACCCGGTGACTTCGCCTCGTGGTTCGGACCGAACGTCATGAGCCTTATCGGAGTTGTCGTGCTCACCTCCCTTGGTACATGGGGACTTCCCCAGATGGTAGGTAAGTTCTACTCCATCACCGACGAAAGTGCCATCCGTCGCGGCACCATCATCTCCACCGTCTTCGCTTTCGTCGTTGCCGGCGGTTGTTATTTCCTCGGCGGATTCGGACGTCTCTTCGGCGAACCCGTATGGAACGAAGCACGTCACAATTATAAGTTCGATGACATCATACCTACGATGCTCGACACAGCCGTAAGCTCCGACCTCCTTATCGGACTCGTCATGGTACTCGTGCTCTCAGCCTCCATGTCAACTTTGGCATCCCTTGTGCTGACATCATCATCCACCATGACTCTCGACCTCATCTATCGCGACAAGCGTGCTGCAGCCGAAGAAGTTATCAGCGGTGAAATCGACGACGAAGTGGCAGAGAAGATTGAAAAACGTAAAGTAGTCATCATGCGTGTACTCATCGTCTTCTTCATCGTCATCTCCGTACTCATCGCCCTCAATCCTCCTACCTTCATTGCCCAACTCATGGGTATCTCGTGGGGAGCACTTGCCGGAGCCTTCCTCGCCCCCTTCCTTCTCGGACTCTACTGGCGTGGTGTGACTACCGCCTCTGTCTGGGCATGCTTCATCTGGGGTGTCGGCTTTACTGTCATCAACATGATGCTCAACAACGCCATTGCTAACCCCATCAACTGTGGAGCCATCGCTATGGTTGGCGGTTTCCCCGTTGTCATCCTTGTCAGTCTCTTCACCAAGAAACTGAACAAAGCACGCGTTGACAAAATCTTCGAATGCTATAAAAAATAAGCGTCAAATTCTCATATTTGCAGAAAAAGAGTGGAAATAAGCTTATTTCTGCTCTTTTTTTACACTTGTGTAATTTTTAACAATTTTTCGGAGTGGAGTTGATGAATAAAAGTTCTATATTTGCGCTCGAACTGAAAATAGTATTATAAACCTTTTAAATTATACTTGCTTATGAAAAAGTTTTTACTCCTGTTTCTTAGCATTTTTGCTATTAACATCGCTGCTTCGGCAAACGAAATCTCATTTCTTACGCTGGACATAACTGCTGACGGCGAAAAGTTCTCGAAGACTTTCACCTCAAGCGGAGAAGCAGTTATCGACATAACCAGCAGTCCCGTTCAGTCCATCGTCATCAACAGCGCCCTGGCATTTGCCGATGGAATGAACCAAGTCACACTCCATGCGGCAGTCTATCGTCAAGGTGCCTCAGCTGGTGATATAGAGTGGCATGATGTTCCTCTCGCACTCACCAACAACGACAACAACACCTGGACAGCTGAAATCAATCAGGATATCGTCAACGACGACATCACCGACCCCTGCGTACTTGAATTCTACCTCACCGGAGTTTATACCGTAGATGACGGCGGTACAATGATGGATAAGCAGATCTATTTCAACAACGACGGTCAGAACTACAAGGTAATCTACGTTGCTGCAGGCGACGACGACTGGAAGGTTAAGTTCTACAAGGAAAGTACCGCTGGCCTGACCTTCAATGGAACTGACGGTATTTCTTACACCTTCACGTACAACGGTAATGCCTCACGCTCTCCTTCCGTACAGCCCGATGCATTGCGTGGATTCTCGCTTGACGAGTTTGCCGTACGTTTTATCTACAACAAAGAAGCTTCTGTAAAAGTTGAGAGCGTATCCGTTCAGTACTGCCTCCACGAAGAAGGTGTTCCGGCTGCTTCATGGACCACCGTCGAGGCTCTCTCCCTCTCCGAGGAAGATATCTACAATAATGACAAACAAGTTTGGGAACACCGCATCACAGCTACTGCAAACAAACTCGATATACACTTCGACGAAGTGGCTCCGGGAGTCATCATCGGTTTCGACCCTGAGAAGACCTACGTACTCGAAATATTCTTCCAGGTTGTAGCCGACGACAAATACTTCATGCTGGGCAAGAAGAACGAGAGCAGCATCTTCACCTGGATGAGTGCATTCGACCCCGAACCGTCAGAAAACATCATCAACTCCTTTACGGCTTCCTTCATTATGGACTCTGGAACATTAGATTGGACACCCGAAGCTTCACGCGAAATGCCCATTGACCTCTCAAAACAGGACGTCAAATCACTTGTCGTTAATGGTTTCATGGTCGATGCCGGCTCTACTGCCACCAGCGTATCTGTCTGCGGTACAGTATATAGTGAGGGCAAGACCAGCGAGGAAGACTGGGTAGAAATACCTCTCAGCCTGAGCGATGACGGTGTATGGTCAATCAGCAACATGGATGCAGCACTCATCGACGGTTACAGCGATAAAGTCAAGGTATTCGAGTTCTATGCCAAGGCATGCGACAGCAACGGCACCTACTCATACTTCAACAACGGCGGTCAGAACTACAAACTCATCTTTACAAATAAGAAAAGCGGTGGAGATGCTGACTTAGCAATCACCTACGGTGACATACTCCTCTCCTATAACGATGGTGAAAAAATCATTGGCTTTGGCTATACACCTGATGGTCAATGCAAAATCATCACCCGCGACTCGGAAGCTCCTGCCGTCATTACCTCACTTGGCATCTATCAGACAGACATGTCCATCACCAAGAAGGATGGAGTCCAAATCGGCTACGTATCCCTCCAGTTCCAGGTTTATCCTGAAGACTCTGAAGCTACCGACTCATGGAACATGTGTCAGCTCTACAAATACGACGGAGGTTCCTACACCCGCCGCGGCGAAAGCAACTACGTACCTCTGACCACAGGTTTCGCCCCCGGACTCTACTTCCTCGAATTCTACTTCCAGGCAGTAGCCGGAACCGACTATTACGAACTTGCCAAGGGACAGACAAACGCCATCATTCCGTTCTACATCTCTGGTAATGCCGATGACGTCACCCTTCCCGACATTCAGACCGTAATCAAGAAACTCGGCAAACGTCTCGAAAAGGGCAAAGTAGTCATCTACTACGAAGGAAATAAATACAACGCAGCCGGCGAACTCATTCCGTAGTCCCGAGAAATAATATCAATAGTAAAGCAGCATCTTCCGAGGTGCTGCTTTATTACGTTCCTACCGTTGTCATCCTTGTCAGTCTCTTCACCAAGAAACTGAACAAAGCACGCGTTGACAAAATCTTCGAATGCTATAAGAAATAAAAAAGCGTTGCGGCAAACTTGAAAAAGAGGGAGTTAACCAATTGGTTCGCTCCCTCTTTCTAATAGTTATCGTCAAAATTACCTGAAATAGCTTACTTGGTCTCGAGAGAGTACGTAGGGCTGTGACCATGCGTTATGCCACCAATCGACGTCGGCATTGGTATGGGTTGACTGTTGGAACTCGGAGGAGGTGGGGTTGTTGGTTCGCTTGTGGTCGTACCAAGGCATAAAGAAGAGCCATTTGGCTCCTGCCTGCCATTGGGCACTGATAGAGGCTATACTGCCACACTCGGTGAGAGCCACGAGTTTGTCGGGGCAGTGACGGTGGAGAAGGAGGTAGTAGTCTTCGTAGCAGGAGGTGGCTTTGTCCACGTTGTAAATGTCGTAACCTACTATATCGACGTATTCGTTGCCAGGATACCATTTGAAGCCTTCGCTGAGGGGCTGTTGCCAAGCTGATGCAGGCGTGAAGACCCAAAGGAGGTTGTCGAGTCCGGCTGACTGAAAGCGCTCGTACATGAGTACCCAAAGACGTTTGCAGGCTTCGGCATCGCGTCCCCACCAGAACCATTTGCCACCTGCCTCATGAAGAGGACGCCAGATGACGGGGATGTTCTTTTCTTTAAGTGGTTTCAGATAAGCGGCTATCTGGTCTATGTCGCGGAGCATCAACGCATATTCGGAGGAGGTGGGGTCGAAGATTTTACGTACGTCGAAATCGGTATCGCTGGAGTAGAATGCATATTTGCCACTTTCGCGTGCCGGAACGTTCCAGTGCCACATGGCGGCTACGATGCCACCTGCCGCGTGCCAATCGATGACAATCTGCGTGTTGCTGTAGTCAATCCATCCGCCAGGCTGCGAGGACATGTGATGGATGAAGTCGAAACAGTTGATAGCTGGCCAACGTCCGGTGTGGGTATAGACCCACTGGGCTTCGAGGGTGTTCCAGTTGACATTTGCCATTACTCCCGAAAGGGATTGTTTGCCCTGTATCTCTTTCAGGTAATCGAGAAGAGCCTGGGCCTCAGGCGAGCGCGGATTAGCTGCTGAGGCATCGACCATGAGGACTTGTAGGGCGAATATAAGTGTTATCAGTTTTCGTAGCATGACGCTGAATAAAATGGCTTTGTATAGGACTTTCCGCAATCAATCTTCCGCTGAGGCTCTACTCTGAACGTAGTCAGCGTCGTGTCACGACGATCAGCCGATACTTCGATGCAAAAGTAGGAAAAAGAAATCTAACTCAAAACGATTTGGGAGAAAAAGTGACATCATGGAAATTTTTCCTCAGTATGTCGGCTGATTTTTCTGCCCAGATAATCAATGCAATTTTTCATCCGTTCAACTACAAGGTTTTTGCGACGCTCCTGCTGCTCCAAATTTCCAAGCGCTTAGAAATAAAATTTCAAGCGCTTGAAACTAAAATTCTAAGCGCTTAGAATTTCAACGCGGCAGGCGCACCACAAAAACAGAAGCGATGCCTTGCTACAGCGCGGCGTTGAAAAAAGCGGGTAAGCGAGCGCAGAAGCGACATCGGCTCACCTTCAATGTCGTGCTCGGCGCGGTTTCACCACCTTTTTTAGTTTTGGTTATGTGGGCTAAAATTTCAGCTGACATAACGGGTCGAAATTTCGGCTGGTTGTACGACTTTCTCATAAAACTCCTTTGTAATTTTGTGAAGAGAAATGAAACGATAACGCTTACGATAACATTAACCAGTTGGAAGATGTCAGGAACCTGTCCCTGTGGCACCTGCATATGCCATGCTGCTTCAAGGCAGGCTCATGCTCATGAAGAGGCAGGCTCACGCTCATGAAGAGGCAGGCTCACGCTGCGAGCGCGGCAGGCGCGTACCAGGACAATCACTTAGACGTCGTTCTCCGACAGCTCCGCAGAGAAAAAAAGCTGTTTTTCTTTTGCTCTTCTCTCACTTAACCGTATCTTTGCAAAAGCAAATATTAAACATAATGGGAGATGACGTATTTAAATCAATTTCACAAAGAATCGATGGAACGTACGATGAGGAAAATCGAAGAATCAAAGAAATCTCCGATGAGCTCCAAAAGCTTTGCCGCCTATATGAAACACAACTTCGAGATGGCAAAGAAAATGTAAACTGCTACGAGATAGAACAACGAGCTGCCGAGTCGTATGCCAAATCCGTGGGTATGTGGATACCTATGAGTAATATATTCGATTTGGGTGTTCCCGGACCAAGTGGCAACGAAAATGATACTTATGTATCACCTTCATCCGTATTTAAGGTAAATAACCTTCTGAATAGTAAAAGTATCTCCGGTCTGCTTAATAAGATTCTTCTTCACAACACTATTTTCCCGAATACTGCATATCGGCTTCATGGTTTTGCGGGCTATGATGGTCGTAGTGTGTTACCTGTTCTGGAACAAGAACGTATCTGTAATGCACAACCTGCTACGCAGATTATGATTGACACCTATATGTCAGCCATAGGCTTTATTAAAATGGAAAAGATTGGACACTATTCCAACGATATATATGAAGTATGGGATATTCTCCCTCGCAATGTTCTTGTAGATTCCGAGGGAGATATCTATGTGATTGATGCAGAAATTAAGAAAATCTGATTGTGTTACCCTAGGATAATGAAAATCTGCCTAACTTATTTGGAAGCCTTATAAAGAAGAAAGCATGGGTAGTAGTGTTGCATTTATGTCCTGATTGGTCTGAAAAAGCAGCAAATTGATGCATTTTGTACCCTTGCAGAGGTTAAATATGACGTGTGCTATTGATTCGTAACATCTACTTCTGCTGATAATCAATCATTTACGTTGGTGGGGAGGGGATTTGTGTTCCAGTTCCAGTTGTTCCAATTAAAAAACGAGGGGTATACATTCCTCTTATAACCTTTATAATTAATTGATATATAGATAGTTATATATATAAATGTATATATAATAAGGGATGAGTACCCCCTCAAAATAAAACTGGAACAATTGGAACTGGAAATAAAACTGGAACAATTGGAACTGGAACAAATGTGTTGATACTCACTCTTCTCTTACAAGGCCATCAGCTTCTTCCTGAAAAGATTGACAGCGTGGTTTCAAAGTTCCAAAGTTTCAAAGTTGCACCACCTTTTTCAAAAAACTCCTTTGTAATTTTGTAGAGAATAAAACATGTACTATCTTCGCGTCGAATAAACGTTATTCATTATGAAAAAGCAGGACTATCCGACAATCCATGATGAAGAAAGCAGCATGGCTAACGAATCGGCTGTGGCTTTGACGGAGACAGAGGTGTTGACTGCACCGCCGTGTACCGGCTATGCTCACATTGTGAATGGCGCATTACAAATCACACCCGACATCGAAGAGGAAATAGTAGAAGCAGAACATGGTGAAACCGTATCGATGAATGAATTTAAATCCATGTTTGCGCAATGGCTCTGAAAGTAGAATTCGGTCGGCGCTTTACTGTACAGCTCCGCGACATCCTGAATTTCTACGATGAAAGGAATGGGTCTGACCATTACAGCCGCCGCTTGATGAGCAGTCTGATGGAAGCAATCGGGATTATCTCTAAGATGCCATTAGTCAGTAGTCCGTCCACCCGAAATGATGTCCGCTTTATCTATGTAATGGGATTTACAGTCGTTTTCAGATTTAACACGCAAAAGATTACGATGCTCAGCATCCGTTCTTCGCGTAAACGACCTCTGAATATATACAAAAAGAAGTAAGCGGGATGTCACAGGAACCTGTCCCTGTGGCATTTTGGATAATGCTCCGACAACACTTTTTGAAATATGCGACTTAGTGCGTAAGGGTAAGATGTATCCCGTGGGAATCATTGCAGTTTCTCTGGGTTTTGTGTATGTATGTGAAAGCAACAGGACGGGACCTGTAAAAAAATATATCTATTTCTTTGTAACAAACTCTCAGGAATACTCGTATGTATGAATAGAAGGGTCAATCAATGAGACCTTAAACATTAAAGAATAACGATTAAAAAACAAAGAAAATGAAACAGCTATTACTATTCTTAACCATGTTGCTCTGCATGGGCAATGCATTTGGACAGACGCCTGCCAAGTTGATTGAGAAATACAAGGTGATGCCTGGTGCGGTGTACGAGAATACAACGAAAGAGAGTCTTAAGGAACTTGACAGGGACAGGGGGGATTCCATTCTGTCTGTCAATGAAATAGCTAAGTTGAGAAAGAACTTCAAGAAGAGCGAACAGGTGCAGATTCAGAATGCTAACGAGGAGTTACTGGCACAAGTCGACAGGGACATTAAGGCACTGAAGAACCACGAACTTCTGTTCGAAACTGTCCGCAATACAGGTTCGGAAGTTTCAGAAGATGCAAATAATTTCATTAAAAAGATGGTTTCTGATTTTCTGAACCCGAGTATCAAGTTTAAATGCTACGGTAAGGTGAATGATAATATGGTCTCTGACTTGCTGATACGCTTTGACATCTGGAACACGGTGGCACTATCGTATATAGATACCAAGATAGATAGGGATATTTTCATGAAGGCTATGGAGAGAAACAATATTTCTCTCGGCGACAAAGACAATGTGGAAGATGTCGTTGAAAACGAGGATGATGATGTAAATATGAAGGATATCCTCAAAGATGTAGAAAATGGCGAAGCCCTAATTGTCATCAATGGCGAAGAGCATCCTGAACTTCACTCGACAAAAGAAGCAGCCGATTATATGATGAAACATAACATCTCGTTCAACCACGAGAACTGGATTGTAGGCAAAGCTGTAAAGGAGAAATATCCACATACAAAGAAGAACGTGGTGATAGAATTCTCTCGCAACGATAAAGAGCAGAAATAACGAATGGACGCACGGGAGTTCAAGCAGCGGTTCATGCCCCATCATCGGGTGCTCTATCGGGTGGCTTATCATTTGACAAGCAACGCACAGGATGCCGAAGACCTGCTTCAAGATATGTATCTGAAACTCTGGCAGAAGCGCAACGACCTGCCTGATGAGGCGATGAAAGAAGCTTATCTCGTGACCATGATACGCCATCTGTTCGTTGACAGACGAAGATTAAAACACCTGGATGTCTCGGCTGAACTGAAAAATGAGGAAGAGCCACTAGACGAATGGAGCCTCGACCGCCAGATAGACGTCAAGGACGAGGCAAAACAGATGGAAGGACTCATCCATCAACTGCCAGAAAAGGAGGCTCGAATCATTCAGATGCATTTGGTGGACGACCGCTCCTATGAGGAGATAGAACAAGACACCGGACTCTCGCAAGGCAATATCCGCATCATCGTGATGCGAACGAAAAAGAAACTAAAGCAACAATTTCATAATATCACGAAGACATGGACGAACTGAATCTGAAAACTTTAGAACAAATTCCAATTCCCGACGGATTAGAAGAACGTCTATCGGCAAAGATTGACGAATGGGAAAAAGAAGAGAAAAAGCAGAAAGCAAAACGCCGATCGCTCTTCCCAAAGACCCTGCGCTATACAGCTGCAGCAGCCAGTGTCGTCCTCGTTATAGGTGTGGGAATCCATCTGCTGAGTCAAGATAAGTATATGGATATGGCCGAGCAAGACACTTACCAGGATCCAATGCAGGCAAAGATGGAAGCAGAACGTGCCCTCAACCTGCTGGCAATGAACCTCAACAAGGGAATGGGACATCTGGAAAAGGCAAAAGCCCTGAGCGATAAAACGGAACAAAAATTAAACGAACAATTAAAGGTATTCGAATAACATGAAACAGACATTTATAAAACTCCTCCTCTGCGTGGTGGTTATCCTAGGCAGCCTCAGTGCCCATGCACAGGTAAAGGCATTCGAGAAATATGCCGATATGAAGAACGTGACCTATGTCTTCATCTCAAAATATATGCTTAGCTTAGCTGGTAAGAGTGCCGGACTATCAGTTCCAGGTGTAGACGTAAAGAGCCTGACCAACAAACTGTCGGGCATTCAGATTATCACCTCTGAAGACAATGCAGCTCAGAAGAAACTGAAGAACGACGTTAAAGCCATCATCGCAAAAGAAAAATACGAATTGATGATGCAGATAAACGAGGACGACAGCAAGGTAAATATCTATCATCGTATAGGAAAACAACAGTCGGCTGTTGTCATGCTTGTAGAAGATGACGACCAGACGACACTCATGGTCTTCTCGGGTAAGTTCACTCTCGAGGACGTTATGAAGATGACACAAAACTAAGAAGATAAAATCATGGGGACAGGACAAATGAAGTAAGAAAGAAGAAGTAAGATGTAAATATGACAAAACCTGCTCTGATGAAAATAATCACGTAAAAATTTGCGTATAATTATAAAACAATCTATTTTTGCATTGTCTTGTATAGGCATTACAGATTATGAATATATGAAAACCAGGCAAGAATACGTTAATATTATCAAGTCTCATGCAAATGTGCTGCAGTCGCGTTTTGGGATTACCTCGATGCGATTGTTTGGTTCTGTTGCACGAAACGAACATAATGACAAGAGCGATGTGGATTTGTTTGTTACGATGCCGCCACGTTTATATAATTATATTGCAGCATCGCAATATTTGAGTGAATTGCTTGGTAGTGAAGTTGATTTAATTCAAGACCATCGGAATCTGCGACCGTTCTTCCGTAAACAAATTGAAAAAGATGGCATCACTCTCATACCAACAACTCCAAATAGTTGAAGATATTCTGGATCAAATCCATAAAGCTATTTTGGATTTGAAAGAATGGAATAAAGATATAGACAGCCCTGATACATGGCTGCTTTCGCCTGATGGGATGAAAACACTTGCTGCTAATTGTATGCTAATAGAAGCAATAGGTGAGAGTTTCAAAAAGGTAGACTCAAAAACAGAACAGCAACTTTTAAAAACCCGTCCGGAAATTCCATGGAAACAAGTGATGGGTATGAGAGATCATATAGCACATGGATATTTTGACATAAATGCTGATTTAGTGTGGGATGTTATTCAGAATGATTTGCAACCTTTGCAAACCGCAGTTGAATTCTTTATTGAAAATCTTTATAAAATTGTTCCCATAGAAGAATAATTGACTGTTTGTATCTGATGTAATCTGAATTTTCCTTTATTGAATCGATGATAAAACCGATGGAGTAATAAGATGGCTGAAGTCTGAGGGCTGATGTATGTGTCTATCATAATTTGTGTTGCGGGATGAGCATCAGCTATTCTTGGTTGTATAATGACAGGTTGTATGGTACGACCATCAAACCCAGCAAAACCATAAAAAGAATATGATGCCCCAAATGGAGCTTGTCAGACACAGAGCGGGCTGACATACCTTGTTCAACTAATGCAATCGCTTCAAGCTTTTCTTCTAAACTACATTTCAGAAAGTTGGACACAACTTTCTGGGTTCACTTCAAACCTGTCCCTGTGACAGTGGTGAAAAAAATACGTGAATCTCTTTAGCCGATGCGCTCTGCGCCGTCATTTGACAAGCAGTTTGCAGCCTTTCTTGACGACGATGGAACGATAGGATTTATCGACGCGTTGTCCGGCAAGATTATACAAAGGTCCTTCTTCAGCACCCCTCTCAAGGGCGACTTC
>CACYGK010000040.1 GCA_902774005.1 uncultured Bacteroidales bacterium
GATAGGGAGCGGTTGAGCCGCAGGTTCACGGTGGACTTTAACTACAACAGCAACCACATTGAGGGTAATACGCTGACGTATGGCCAGACGGAGATTTTGCTGCTGTTTGGCAAGGTGATTGGAGAGGCTGATGTGCAGGATGTGCAGGAGATGACGGCGAGCAACGTGGGACTGAAGATGATGACGGAGGAGGCTCGCGTGAAGGAGATGCCGCTGACGCAGAACTTCATCCGTACACTGCATAAGACGCTGTTGAGGGAGGATTACACCGTGTATCGTAATCTGCCTGGAGGACAGCAAACGAGCTATACGGTACATGCAGGTCAGTACAAGACTCGACCGAATAGTGTGATTACTCGCTATGGTGATAGATTTGAATATGCTTCGCCTGAGGAGACGCCTGGGCTGATGACGGATTTGGTGGATTGGTACAATCAGGCAGAAAAGGAGGGAAAGTTGTCGCCAATAGAATTGGCAGCATTATTCCACTACCGTTATATCCGAATCCATCCGTTTGAGGACGGCAATGGTCGCATAGCCCGACTGATGGTGAACTTTATACTAGCTCGGCACGACTATCCGATGATTGTGGTTCGCAGCAGGAAGAAGAGCGAATACTTGGAGGCGCTGCATCAGGCTGATATGGAAGTAGGGCCTGTGCCAGCAGACGGTGCTCATGCGGAGATTAAGGATATCAGACCTTTCATGAAGTACTTTAACGAGCTAGTGGCTACGGAGGTTTATAATGACGTGTTGTTTGTGAGCGAACGGAATGAGAATGTGTGGTGGTATGATGGGGAGCGGATTGCTTTCCGTACGCCTAACTACACGAAGATACTGAACGCTATGCGGACACAGCCTACTCTGACGCTTGCGGATATGAAATACGTTACGGGTATTAGTGTAGCAGCGGTACAGAAACTATTGGCTCAAATGATAGAGAAGAAGTATGTAGAGCGAGGCGAGAAAGACGGTAGTTGGCGGGTGTTTGTGACGCAGTGATTTCTGTGTGACAAATAACTCCTAAAATCCAAGTCCCCGACCTCGTGTTGAACCGAAGCCTCTCCGCTAAAGCTACGATACCTTCGGAACAACTGAGGCCAACGACCTTACAAAACAACATATTCATGTTTTGTTTCGGTCGCCTTAGACATATTAAGAAAAGGTTAGCGTTAACGTTATCGTTAGCGTTGATAAAAAGCTGCTTTTTATCTATTACTCATAATGCCGTATGCGGACATCGATGCCATCGTCTTGCAAGAGGGTGGGGAGAGTGCTGACGTCTGTCTGACCGTAGTGGTAAGGGAAGAGTACCTTGGGCTTGATTATCTTTGCGGCACGTACCAACTGGTCGGGTGTCATAGTGTAGGGTTGGTTGCAGGGTAGGAAGGCAATGTCGATGTCCTTGATGTTGTTCATTTCCGGAATATCTTCTGTATCTCCTGCTATGTAGATGCGCAGACCATCGAGAGTAAGGATATAGCCGTTATCGCGTCCTTTGGGGTGGAACTTCTCCCGACCTTCGGTGGTGTTGTAGGCTGCTACTACCTCCAGACGGATATCTTCCGTAGCTTGTATGTCATAACCGTTGCTTACAGCATAACCGCTGCCGTACATGTCTGCACAGCGTTTGTTCGTAACGAAATAGGTCTGGTCGTGACTCAGCAGTTGAATAGCCTCCCGGTCGAAGTGGTCACCATGTTCATGTGTAACGAGGATGCCGTCGGCTTTAGGCATTGATGTGTAGTTGATGGTGCGGTCGCCCAACTTAGTCACGGGGTCCACGTAGATCTGCCATCCGTCGTACTCGATGCGGATGCTGGCGTGGACGAGTGCATGGAACGTCACGGTTTTTCCACTACGTGTGTTAAACACATCCACCTCATAGGTGTCACGATTCTCCTGGGCACTGACTGTCAGTCCCAGCATAAGCAGTAAGCAAACGATAATCTGTTTCATTGTAAAATGATTAATTTTTGCAAATATACTGGTAAATTCTGTAATTCAAATAAAATAATGAAATTTTTAGCTTAGTAGGTTACCTTCGGTCGATTTTGTCACGACTCGGCATAGTTCAAAAGCGATTTTGACTCTGCCCTCGCTGCTCCAAAATGTTTATAGTTTAGTAGTTTAGTAGTTTAGTAGGTTTTGTAATGGTTAACGATTATAGACTCTTACATCTTACCTCATACCTCTTACCTCTTACATCTTACATCTTCCTTTTTTACATCTTTAACAGTGTAAGCGAGTAATATTATAAAAAGAATATGTATATTTGCACGCAGAAGCGTGTAAAAATAAAAGACAGTAGAGTATGACACCACAACCTATTGATAAATATCGCCTGACGAGTCTCGAGGAACCCACAGATGAGATGCTCGCCCAGTTGATGAATGAAGCAGCCGAGGAGGCACGTGAATCGAACCGTGCAGCAACTGAACGTTTCTTTGAGGAAATAAAACGGGCTGCAGCTGCCTACTAAAACTATGAATACAACTAGTCATCGCCCTGTTCTCATTGTTATTGCCGGTCCAAATGGTTCGGGCAAGACGACTATTACTTCAAAGATTTTACGTCATGAGTGGCTTGAGGATGCAGTTTATATCAATCCTGACCAGGTCGCGCAAGAAAAGTTTGGTGACTGGAATTCGCCAGAGGCTGTTATGCAAGCTGCCCAATATTGCGAACAGCAACGTGAGCAATGCCTACGTGATGGGAAAAGTATTATTTTTGAGACAGTTCTGTCTTCTGAGAGCAAGGTTGATTTCATCCTTCGCGCCAAGAAAACGGGCTATTTCATCCGTTTATTCTTTGTTTCCACTAACCACCCTTCTATTAACTCTTCTCGCATTGCCAAGCGTGTAATGAAGGGAGGTCACGACGTCCCTATCCCCAAAATAATCTCCCGTTATCAAAAGTCCATTGTAAACTGTAAGCGCTGTTCTGCTTTGGCTGACCGCGTATATATTTACGACAACTCCATCGATGATGTAGATGCTCGTCTCTTGTTTCGCATGACCGATGGCCAGTTGTTTAAGCAATACACCGATGACATCCCAGAATGGGCAAAGACTCTGATATAATAAATAATTTTTAATTTTTTTAACCCTATAAATTAATAAGACTATGAAGGATCTGAAAGGAACAAAGACTGAGCAGAACCTCAAGGAGGCTTTTGCTGGTGAGAGTATGGCACGTAACAAGTACACTTATTTTGCATCACGTGCAAAGAAAGACGGCTATGTGCAGATTGCGACTATCTTCGAGGAGACGGCTGCTAACGAGAAGGAGCATGCGAAGATGTGGTATAAGTACCTGAATGGCGGTAGTGTGAGTGATACGAAGGCGAACCTGGCTGATGCTGCCAATGGTGAGAATTTCGAGTGGACGGATATGTATGCCCGTATGGCAAAGGAGGCTCGCGAAGAGGGCTTCGATGAGATTGCTGCAAAGTTCGAACTTGTAGGTGCAATCGAGAAGCATCATGAGGAGCGCTATCGTAAGCTTCTGAAGAATATCGAGGATGCTGTTGTCTTCTCTCGCGAGGGCGATGTCATCTGGCAATGCAGCAACTGCGGACATATCGTCATCGGCAAGAAGGCACCTGAAGTATGTCCTACCTGCGATCATCCACAGAGCTATTTCCAAATTAAACCGGAGAATTATTAGTTTACAGTTTACGGTTTACAGTTTACGGTTTACAGTAAACTAATCCTATGGCGAAGAAAGTATTCGTGAGTGGCTGCTATGACTTGTTGCATTCGGGTCATGTAGAGTTTTTCCGTCAGGCGGCGGAATATGGAGATGTGTATGTGGGAATTGGTTCGGATGCGACGGTACTGCATTACAAGAATCATAAGACGTTGTACCCGGAGCAGGAGAGACTGTTCATGGTGAAGAGCATACGGTACGTGAAGGATGCGTTCATCAATCAAGGGGATGGGGTGATGGATTTCATCCCTACGGTGGAGGCTCTGAAACCGGATATATTCGTAGTGAATGCTGACGGCAGTTCTCCGGAGAAGGAGCAATTCTGCAAGGAACGAGGCATCGAGTACGTAGTACTGCAACGTACTCCTGCCGAAGGACTCAAGGCACGGAGTTCCACAGACCTGAAAGCTGCGACATGCGAGATACCTACTCGTCTTGACCTTGCAGGTACATGGATTGACCAACCGTATGTGAGTTGTTATGCTCCGGGCTGGGCTTTAACCATATCACTGGAACCTACATTTGAGATTCGTGAACGCTGCGGACTGAGTACCTCAACCCGAAATATGATAAAGAAGATATGGCCGGTAAAACTGCCGGACATGAATCCGGAGATGCTTGCCAAACTGGTGTTCTGCTTTGAGAACGACCCAGAGCGTAGCGACGGTATCATATCTGGTGCTCAGGACAGCATCGGTATTTGTGTACCGGGACTGTGCAGACATTATTATAATAACCGCTTCTGGCCTGAGAAGATTGAGACTTGCTATGACGAGGATATCCTGAGTTGGTTGGAACAGCATCTCGTGATGATTCCAATGGAACCACGCAGACCGGGATGCAGTGTAGTCGAAGGTAAGGATATCACGGAGACAAAGGTGAAGGCTCTGGCAAAAGCTGCGGATGATTGTTGGAATGCCATCATGTCACGCGACCTGAATGCGTTTGCTGCTGCTTTTAAAGCTTCATTTGAAGCTCAAGTGGCTATGTTTCCTGCTATGATACATCCTAGTTTAGAGTATAGAGATGAGGGTTCAGAGTCAGTTGAAAAAGTGGAGAGTATCCAGCAGGTTATTGATCGGTGGTCTGCTGTTCCTGGTGTACTGGCATGGAAGATGCCTGGTGCCGGTGGTGGCGGTTACCTCGCCTGCGTAGTCGAAGATGCCCCGCAGTTCGTTCAAATGCACACAGAATCGTTTAAACTCACCATTCGCAGAACATAATTCTTTGAACATCTAAAAACGCGAAATACTCCAAATTATTTAAAACAAAAAACCAAAATAACCCCATGAATGGGATTTGTACTCCAGCGGGAGTACTGACGCCATCAGAGTCAATCTTCCTTGCATGCGAGCATGCAGACAAGCTTCCCTCTAACGCCGTCATTTCTTTCAGGAAGTCAATCCCATTCACGGCAAAAACACTGGTTCTTCGAACCTAAAAAACAATTATAGCTTACTGCTTACCGCTTACAGCTTACTGTTATGAAACAACATATTCATGTTTTGTCTCGGTCGCCTTAGAAATATAAAGAAAATCCTTAACCCTTAAACCTTACAAAAATAATATGAAAAAATTCGAATTAATGACATTACCTTATGAGGTAAATGCTTTGGAACCAATAATCAGTCGTGAGACAATCGGATTTCATCATGGAAAGCATCTTGCGGCATATGTGAATAACCTGAACGCGCTGCTTCCTGGAAGTGGATTCGAGGAGGCTTCGCTAGAGGAGATTGTTTGCAAGTCTTCTGGCGGTATCCTGAATAATGCAGGACAGATACTGAATCATGAACTGTACTTCGGACAGTTTGCTGCACCTAAGGAGAACAATGTGCCGACAGGCAAGATTGCTGATGCTATCGTACGCGATTTCGGTTCGTTCGAGGCATTCAAGGAGGCGTTCCAGAAGGGTGGGGCAACGCTGTTCGGTTCCGGCTGGGTATGGCTGTCAGCTGATAAGGATGGCAAACTGGTCATCACTCAAGAGACAAATGCAGCAAACCCTATCCAGAAAGGTCTGAAACCCCTGCTTACTTTCGATGTATGGGAACATGCATATTATCTGGACTATCAGAATCGCCGTCCTGACCACCTCGCTGCCCTTTGGCAAATCATCGATTGGAAAGTCATCGAATCAAGATTCAAATAATAATTGACAATTGCGGCTTTGCCGCGAATATCGGCTGCACCTCAGCAATTCAAACAAGCTTGATTGCGTTCGGTTTGCACGATATTTGATAATTGACAATTAAACCTTGACGTTAACGTTGACCTTAACTATCCTCCCCCTTTAAGGGGGACCGAGAGGGTCCTTAATCTAATGAACGCTCGCGATATTATAGCTTACATGCTTTCGTTGCAGAACGAGAAGCAGCGAGAGGTACTTATGGGGTTCTTCAAGACAGGAGAGGGTGAGTACGGAGAGGGTGATGAGTTCCTGGGACTGAAAGTGCCGCAGACACGTGAAGTAGTGAAGATGGCATTGAACGAAAGTAAAGAACCCTTGACCATGAACCCTGAACCATTAACCATTGATGAGGTTCCTGAACTGTTGATGAGTAAATGGCATGAGGTTCGACTCTGCGGACTGCTGATTCTTGTGGCGAAGTTTGAAAAACTGGCGACGAAGAAGCTCGTGAAAGATGAGAATGCGATTCGTGGACGCGATGAGATTCTGACGATGTACCTTCAATACGCGGAACAGGCGAATAACTGGGATCTGGTAGATCTGTCTGTGCATAAGATTCTGGGACATTGGTTGCTGTTGCCATCAAGGATTGACGGATCTAAGAATCTATGGAATCACGGAAGTACGGATTTTGATGACAGGACTTATAAGATTAAAGTACTGGACGAACTGGCACAGAGTGATAACCTGTGGAAGCAGCGTATGAGTATGGTTTGTACGTGGAAGACCTCGCAGATGGGTGACCCGTCGTGGTGTTTGCGCTATGCAGAGATTCATCTGCACCATCCGCACGACCTGATGCATAAGGCTGTGGGTTGGATGCTACGCGAAATGGGTAAACGTGTAAGCATGGACTTACTTCGTGAATTCCTGCGTCAGCATGCCAATGAGATGCCGCGCACCATGCTTCGTTATGCCATAGAAAAGATGCCGGAAACAGAACGAAAGGAATGGATGAAACGATGACTTCCTATCTGAATACTGAGAATATAGTCCGTAGCAAGGACGGAGTGGAGTATCATCCGTTGCGTCCCTTCCTGCCTGAGAATGCCAAGGTACTTTTTCTGGGTAGTTTTCCACCGCAGCGCAAACGTTGGTGCATGGATTTCTACTACCCGAATTTTATCAATGACCACTGGCGCATCGAGGGACAGATATTCTTTGGTGACAAGAACCATTTTGTAGATGTCAAAAACAAACGTTTCAAGATTGACGAAATCATTACGTTCTGTCAGGAAAAAGGACTTGCTTTCTTTGATACCTCAACTGCTATCCGTCGCCTGCAGGACAATGCCTCGGACAAGTTCCTCGAAGTAATAGAACCAACGGACATCCCATCTTTACTCCAACAACTTCCTCATCTCCGTGCTATCGTCACAACAGGTGAGAAAGCCACAGAAACCATCTGTACTTCCCTCAACATCCCCACCATTCCCAAAGTTAATACATCTTCCATCATCCCTCAGCCATCTTCCATCATCCCTCAGCCTTCTTCCCTCACACTTTGGCGTCTCCCTTCCTCTTCCCGTGCCTATCCTTTGTCGTTCGACAAGAAAGTAGAGGCTTATCGTCGTGTCCTTGACTTAATCCTCTGACGACGAAAGACTATTTTTTGTTAAAATTACTGTAGCATTATTCTTTTTTGAATATTATTCCATATCTTTGAAGCATAAACAGTAAACGGTAAACAGTAAACAGTAAACTAAAAAAATATGGTAAAAATTGGTACGCCACTGACGAAGGTGGCAAAGAAAGCACTTCTGTGCGGTTCCGGAGAACTTGGAAAAGAGGTGGCAATCGAACTGCAACGCTATGGTGTTGAGGTGATCGCACTCGACCGCTATGAGAATGCTCCTGCAATGCAGGTAGCTCATCGCAGTTATGTACTCTCAATGCTCGACGGAGCCCGTCTGCGTGAAATCATCGAGAATGAAAAACCGGATATTATCATTCCGGAAGTAGAGGCTATCGCGACTCCGACACTCGTACAACTGGAGAAGGAAGGATATAATGTGATTCCTACTGCCAATGCCACTTTCCTGACGATGAACCGTAAAGGAATACGTCAGTTGGCTCATGAGACTCTCGGACTGCCTACCTCCAACTACCGCTTTGCTGCTACACGTGAGGAGTTCGACGCAGCTATCAAGGAAGTCGGTACTCCATGTGTCGTAAAACCAATCATGAGTTCGTCAGGTCACGGACAAAGCGTATGCAAGACTCCTGCCGATGCTGATGCTTCATGGAAGATTGCCCAGGAGGGTGGTCGTGCCGGAGGTGGTGAGGTCATCGTAGAAGGTTTCGTGAAGTTCGACTATGAGATTACTCTCCTCACTATCCGTCATTGTGGTGGAACTACATTCCTGAACCCAATCGGTCATCATCAGGTTGACGGTGACTACCGTGAGTCATGGCAAGCACAGCCAATGAGCGACAAGGCAATTGCTCAGGCTCAGGATATCGCAAAGAAGATTACCGATGCCCTTGGCGGATACGGAATCTTTGGAGTTGAGATGTTCGTATGTGGTGACGACGTACTCTTCAGTGAGGTATCACCACGTCCACATGACACGGGTATGGTAACCATGATTTCTCAGGATCTCTCCGAATTTGCACTCCACGCACGTGCAGTACTCGGTCTGCCGATACCAAAGGTAAACTTCTTCGGACCCAGTGCCTCAAAGGCTATCGTGGTTGAAGGTGATACCACAATGGTTGAATTTGAAAACCTTGACGAAGTACTCTCTGAACCGGACGTTCAGATCCGTATCTTCGGTAAACCGTTCATCAAGGGTCATCGCCGTATGGGTGTCCTCCTTGCTCGCGATGAGAGCGTAGAGAAAGCTCTCGAGAAGGTAGAACGTGCTTACAAGAAACTGAAAGTAAAGGTACTGTAAGTAAAAGATATACTTACAGTCCATAAAAAAAGTAAGTACCGCAGGTGATTTCTCGCTTGCGGTACTTTTTTGTTTCTAACTGTCTGTTCGTTTTCGTCTGTATATCGTAAGTAGGATAAAACTGACTCCCAGGAGTAACATGAACGCTACTGTCCTGTAACCCAACGTCTGACCTCCGAGATATTTCGCGAAAGGATACATCTGGTCGAGCAGACAACTTATATCCCATATGGCTGAGAACAAAGCTATTATCGACAGACTGAAAAGGAGATTGTTGACCATCTTGTCGTTAGCTTCATCCCTGCATACCTTCTCTTTTTCAAGTACAACTGCCAACTGAGACATCTCTTCTTTTATTTCAAGTCCCTTATCTATCGCTTCTGCTATTTCAAGTGGCAGGAAATTGTATGAAATCTTGTGGAAACAGCATTTCTGTTCGAAGAGTTCAAATTCGGATACCAACTGTCCGACGTCCGTACGTTTTATGTTCAGACGCTGCAGTTTTGATTTCCATGAAGTAGTTGTCTGTGCCAATGTTGTTCTGAACCGTATATTCAGATCGAACAGGTAACTCTTTTGGAAAAGACTATGTATGTATATCATCCTGAAGTAACTGTCGGTCCAGTTGTTTACGAATCTTTCCGACGCACCCAGTGAATGAATCGTGAACGTATCCATCAGTGCCAGACCGCTCCAGTTGCGGAAAACGGATATTTTATTCTGGTCTATGATTCGCTGCAGATATGATTCAGATGCGCTGTACTCATCGTCCTCGTCCGGTTTGGTTATCTTCGATACTGTTGCCAGTTCGTATAGCAACTTATCCTTGTCTTTCTCCGGTAATGACGCAATATCTGAATTCAATGAGTTGATAACCTGGAAGATGCGGAATTTGTTTCCGTTGTCAATCAGTTCGGAATGGTCTGCAGGTGTCCTGCCAGTCAGAACTGGGAACACATCCATGAGGGGACGGATGGCTTTTTCGACGAACGAGTCGTGACACTCCGAATAGTAGTCAATGGAACGCAGACTGCTGAGCAGAAGTGTGCAATCGTTCAAGTCACTGGTTTCCAACTCAATATGGATGGAATATATTGCCATCTTGAACGGCATGAGATAAAGGGTCAGTTCCTTAATATAATAATGTATAGTATACCCTCTGAGAGTGATATCCTGCTCCTCGTTTATATTCTTGACATATCTTACACAACTGCTGTCCTTATCGTCTGCATAGCAGAAGTCCACGAACTCAGGATAGAAAAATCGTTTTTCGGTTTTTCGTACTACGTCGGGAAGAACAAATTTTTTCCATCCCAGATTGGTCAACTCCTGATTGGACGGAGTAGCTGACATCTTAAAATGTCCACACAAAAATGCAATATGCTGATGAGTTGGTTCCATTATTTACAATTTTATGGGTGCAAAATTAATAAATGAAACGCGAATGTGGTAATAAAAAGAAGAAAAATAGTATTTTTGCAACCAAAACATTAAAATGGTTCGGCGTATGGCTAGATTTCTCAATATTTATCCGGATGAAGAGATGACCCGTAATGCAGAGTTGTTGGAACGCTCGATCAGCAAGTTGCCTTATACTCTGTCCTTTCCCGTTGAGAAAGCCATGTCCGCTATTGAACAACAGCAATACGGAAAAGCCATGAACCATATTCTCGACTTCTTCGAGATTTCCGCACCATTCATTTCCTTTGTTTTTCTGCGCCTATTGCAGGAACAGTCCGATGGCAATCCGCAGATACAGAGTGTTCTGGAGGCTTATGTTAACAAGATTGACCAGAAACGTCCTTTATCGTTCGGCGACTGGATTAACGACCTGTTGAATCCGCTTCTGCTCGCAGCTTTACAGTTTATTCCTGAACATCCCCTGACAGCTTCGTTCCGGGGTAGTATTCTTGAGAAACGCAGGAACATCCTTTTAGGTGATAAACATACTCCGAGTGTAGTTCAGATCAGGAACGAATATCGCGGACATAGCACGACACTTTCCGAAAGTATTTATCGTGACGTAGTGACTCAGTTGGAACCAAGGTTCTACAAATTATTGGATGCACTTAAACCTCTTACACTCTGTGTATATGACATTCAGAAAGGCAGATATATCATCACTTACGATGAGGAGCCTCGGTGGACTGTAAACCTGTATCCGCTCGTCTTTACAAACGACAGTGACTACAGATATGTGTTCCATACACTGAAGGACGAGCAGGCTTGTTTCGTGTCTTCAAATGAGAATGCTGTCACACTGGCGACCTACAGTATGAACGATGAGATTGATAAATACCTGCAAAATATACTTCCGTCGTTCGATATAGCTAAGGACTTGAATTGGAAGGAGATAAAGCGGTTTATGCAAGATGAATCTTCTCGTTATCTGGACAGAGTCTACGCGGAAAAGAAATATAACCGTGAACTATTTGTCGAGCGAGAAAAACTGACTCAGACACTTCATTCATTCTGGAACAGTACGTCGTTACTTTTCCCTCTGACGGGTGAAGCAGGACAGGGAAAGACTAATCAGTTGTGCTATTGGACCGAACAATTAATAGCTGAAGATAAACCTGTACTTATTTTTAATTCTTCCAACTTTGCTGACTGTACTCTCGACAATACTTTAAAGTCGATTTTCGGTTACAGTCTTCGGAAGAATATCACTCGTCTGCTTGATTCCATTCATGAGAAAGCTGTTGAGAACGACCAACCCGTATACATCTTCTTTGATGCTTTGAATGAGTGTCTCAAGTATGCCGAAGCCGATGATACTGAAGGTCCGTTGGCATTGTATCAGGCTATGCGTCGGATTTTCTGTTCGTCAGGTTATACTCATTTCAAGGTTCTGCTTACGTGCAGGGTATATACATGGAAGAACGTTATAATCCCTGCCATCGATAATAACGATTCTATACTCTTTTCTACTGAAGAGGAGGGTGGTATGGTCAGGGGGTTCAATCGTGAGGAGACCGAACGTGCATATGGCATCTATCAGCAACTTTATCAGATGCATACTCCATTCGACGAACTCGATCGTCGCGTCACACTCCGTCTCAAGGACCCGCTCATACTGAAGTTCACGTCTGCCAATTTCCTTGGAGCTAATCTGCCTTCAAGTCCGGAGAAATATACGTCCCTGTCGCTTTTCACACAGATGATGGACAGTATCGGTAATTCATATGCGGGTAACCGTCAGAGGGAAATTCTGGTGAGACTTGCTGATTATATCTTGAAACTATACATGAAGGGTAGTCCAATAGACGGACTTGATGTGAGGGAGTTGAAGATGGCTTATCAGGACACGTCTTCCGAACTCTGTTCGCTCGCCAGACTTATATATAAGAAGGATGGTATCAGCATTGCTTATGCCGAACTGGTGAACAAAGCCGACCGCCCCATACTGAAAGAGGTACGACGTGCTGATAGGGAAGGGGAGCACCAGTATATACAGTTCGTTTACGAACGATTCCTCGAATATGTCCTGGGTGATGCACTTATCCGTCTGGGGCATAATCATCATGGTGACAGTAATCCGTTGCCTGCTTCTTTCTGGGTTGAGATACTGAAAGGTGTCACACCGAACGTGGTCTTTATGGGTGCCATACGTAATGCACTGCTGAAGGACTGTATGCAGCATGGTGATTTCTCAACTCTCATCGATTTGGAATATCGTTGGGGTGAGGATTATACTGTTCTGTCTCTTGCCACAGAGACTATCGACACGATGATTCGTGAGAATTACGAGGACGAACTGTTCCGTCTGATGCCTCAGTTGCTCGAATCGAAGGAGGAAGAACGTCCGTTGATAGAATCGTTCAACAATGTTGTCCGCACTATCCAGTCCAACCAGGCAGATGAACAGGTCATTGCCGAACATAAGCGTCTGTCGAAGCAGTTGGC
Organism: uncultured Bacteroidales bacterium; assembly: GCA_902774005.1. Taxonomy (GTDB): domain Bacteria; phylum Bacteroidota; class Bacteroidia; order Bacteroidales; family Bacteroidaceae; genus Minthosoma. The sequence goes on from CACYGK010000040.1 coordinate 12,706, forward strand.
TCCGACTATCCGTCTCCGGAAACTGGCTTCCGTAAGTATCGTCAACGGCATCCTGCTTGCTGATTTCTTCAACGAAAAACTGTACAGTCATGATGCGTTCGACCTCTTGTGGAAGGTGATGCTAGACCCCATTTATGATATCCGCAACGATGCCTGCATGTATTCGTATTATCTCTCCAACAAACGCTACACATTGGATTATTCTCCTCTGCAAGAGAATCTTACCGTACGTATCATCAGGGAGATGTATGGTAATATAAAGAAACGGGGACTGATTCGCAGTTTTGCCTTGAAACGGAATCGTACCAATGCAATGTTGAATGTAGAGACTGCCTCACGATTGTGTGTACTGATGATTATCGATCATTCGCGGAATGACGATGAACAGTCGCGGCAGATTGTCAGCGATATGTTCGGTGAACTGAAGTCCATCTTCCGTTACCTTACAGGTAACCTGTTCTTTATCCGTCTCTTCATGCCAATATTCCAGATAGCCATGAAGCGTCAGGTTACGTTCCAGTCTGATTATGTCAACAACGCAATCGAGTATCAGACTTTCTGGGACGATGCCACTTTTAAGGACAATGACTATCAGGGTGTCTCGTGGAGTCGTCCTGATATCGACGAACTGATGTCTTTCTCTCACCATCATCAGCGGTTCGGTTATCATAATGATTCGACTGAATGTATGGCTGAGGAACAGCGGTTCTCTACTTTCCACAATAAGATTCTCTCTGCTTATAAGACGGGTGACAGTTTCAGTCTTTTCGTCATCGAACGTATGCTGGTGGTCATGGGTGTAAGCCGTTGGCAGAACATATCTCCTGTGGTTGAGTCTTTCTTCTCTGATGAGTTCCGTAAGACACCATGGTTCGACTATTGTCAGATGTCTATGATTTACGTACTCTATCAGGTGGCATATAATTCTCCCGAACAGAATGACCAATTACTTGAGATAGTTTCAAACGAAGCTGTTGACTGGACGTGCCGCAATCGCGGACTGTTCCGCGGCAGACGGAGTGACCGTGCAAACACAAAGGGACTCTACAAACGTAATCTGATGTGTTGGTATGCCGTAGTTTATTGTTCCCACTCGGGCGACGGCATTCCGTTGGAAGGTGACGAACGTCCTGTGCCACGGTTCTACGAACTGATTGATTATGCTATCGATAATAATGACAAGGAACTCCTTTTCCATCTGATTGAGAATATCTCCGAACTCATTACCGACATCGGATATATTCAGACGGCACTGCATCTCCTGAAACATATCCTATTACGTTACGACTCTCAGGAGAAGGTCGATGCACTGGATGCCGTTCCACTCGATCGCGATGGAATATATCAATATGACTTGGTGCGACTCGTGGGTAACATCTTCAGTACAGCCAAGAATTACGATTCTCAGGCTATCGACCTCTTTATCCAGCGTGAAATCGTCGGACTCAGTTTTCCGGGAGTGAACACTTACCGTGAGGAAATCCTGAATTATCATCCCAGTGGTGAGAATCTCTCCGACCTGCTCACCCACCGCTTCGGCAATTTCCTGATGTGGGGATTACTGAATGCAGAGGCAGCTGACGACTTTGCAGTCGAGGCAATCGCTGCTTCAACTAAAGCGAAAGACTCCTTCGAATGGTACGAACAGGGAGTGAAGATATTCATTAAACATTTCTTTGGCGTGAAAATATGAAACGGAAACGATGGCTTTGGGGACTCATTCCTCTTACATTAATAATATACCTTGCATACCCTGCAACACTAAACTTATTTACCGAACGGGGTTATAACAAAAACGAACTGGAACATATGGAGATTATAGCACATAGAGGAGGGGCATCAATTGGTCCTGAAAACACACTGGCATGCTACCGTAAAGGAATCGAAGCAGGTGCTGACATGATTGAGATTGACATCCATCTCACCAAGGATGGAAAGATTATCGTATGTCACGACCAGACTATCGACCGCACTACAAACGGAAAAGGAAAGATTCGTGAGATGACTTTTGACGAATTACGTCAGTACCGCGTCCTTGATGCCGACGGCACACTGACTGACCAGCAAATGCCTTCCCTCGACGAAGTCTTCGAACTCCTCCTTCAGACGCATAGGGTGGGGAATCCGTGCAAACTCCTCATCGAAATCAAGCGCACAGGTAATATCTATCAAGGGATTGAAGAAAAACTATTAAAGAAGATAGAACATTATAATGCCAAGGACTGGGTAGTCGTTCAGTCATTCAACGATTCCGCATTGGAGAATATCCATCGGCTCAATCCTTCAGTACGTCTCGAAAAACTCTTTCTCTTCAAACTTCCCGGACTTCCAATCATCATGGACGGCGCCCACTTCTCCTACTTCAGCTACGAGAAGTACGACTATATCCGTTCTTTCAACATGTACTACATGTGCCTCACCAAATCCTTCCTGAACGACATCCACCATCACGGCAAGGAAGTCAAACTCTGGACTCTCGAAGGTACAGACTCTCCCCACCTCACAGTTGACGGCATCATCACCAACCGTCCCGACCTCTGGTGCGGTACCCATTGAGCATTGACCATTAACCATTGAAAAAAGGTGCCAAAATTTATTAACTAAAAAAATCGAATGTAATTTTTTATCAATATTAGATTGTTATTAAAATATTTATCTGTATTTTTGTGGCGAAAAATCTAATATTATCACCATGGCTATACTGACCTGTAATCAAAGACTTGGAAAATATGAGGTAAAACGCCTTATAAAAGAAAACCATTATTGTGAGACTTATCGTGTTGAAGATGAGAAAGAAGAACCTTTCTTCCTGAAACTCTTTATTCTCAAGAATACACCTGAAAAGATGCTGGATGAGAACCACAAAGTGGTTTGCATAAAGTTTATGTCAAAGCTTCGCCATAAGAACATCGTCTCTTTCGTTGAACAAGGCGAATATCAAGATGAAGAGAATGGTGAATGCGAGTATGTTATAACAAACTACTTCAGTGGAGAACTGCTTGCCGACAAACTCAATCGTGAGGGTTGTCTGCCATTTGATGAGTCCGTCAGGATTATGAAAGATATTCTTGAGGGTTTGAAATATATTCACGAGCTGGACTATATTCACAATGATATAACGCCTCGCAACATAATGTTGTCGGAAAGGACTGGTGGAACAGCCGAACTGATAGATATGGGTCATATTTCCAGATATGTAGGCGGTGCTCCTTATTTTGACACTTCTGACTTAGATGAACGCTATCAGTCGAATATTACATTTGCTGGAATGTATAATGACTCCACAGATATATTCTCTGTCGTTGCTTTGTTCTACACCATGCTGACAAACCGTGTCCCTTGGGATATTGAAATTCCTGAAGATACGGTGAGAAAAGATTGCATCAAGATTGTAAAAGAAGCCCGTAAAGCTCCTTTGAATATTGATGATTTGGATATCGGTGAAGGCTATAAGCGTATACTCAAGAAAGGATTAAGTGCAAACGGAACCTGTAAATATTCCGATGTCAAGAGTCTTTTAAGTGATTTGGAAAATCCGGATAAGGTTGAAGAACAACCACAGGCATCCAATCAGTCTTATCAGCAATCACGTCAAAATAGTAATGCCTCGGAAGAAGAACGTCAGGCTACGCAGACCAATGTTGATATCCAGAAGGGCAAGGGGAACGGATTTAAGGATATAGCAGGAATGGATCAGCTGAAGCAGATGCTGATGCAGAAGGTGATATTTATTCTGAAGGACAAAGAGAAAGCTGCGAAATATAAATTACTTCCACCCAACGGCATGTTGTTTTACGGACCTCCAGGATGCGGTAAGAG
>CACYGK010000041.1 GCA_902774005.1 uncultured Bacteroidales bacterium
CTTTCTGCCTATGTTTAGGAAGAGAGAAGACAGTCAGACTTTATGGTCATTTGGTCATTTGGTCATTTGGTCAAAATCGTTTTTCAAAGTGTCAAAATCGCCACTATATATAAATAATATTTATATATAGTGAGCATATGACCGAATCCAAAAATAAAAATGACCAAATGACCAAATGACCAAATGACCACTTTGACATCGAATGATGGGTGAGCTTGAAGATGTCTTGTACTGAAAAAAGGTTGACGGGAACTGCTACAGCGCTACAGCGCTACAGTTCCCAAGAGTCTATTTCGGAGGGCGATAAGGCGCAGGAGATGTTGCGAACCTTATACCTGAATTAGGTATGTGTCTTCGAAAGTCGAAAAAACCAATGGAATAGAAGAATGAGAGGACGCCCCGATTCAGGGCGTCCTTTACTTTTTATCGTATTTTGTTTATGTTGCGGATTTTCTGGAGAATGGAATCTGCCCAGATGCTGTCGCCAGGCATCTGATAGCGGCTGTTGCCTGTAGGCAGGGGTGTGAAGGTGGTTACGGCACTGTCGTCGATGCTGACGGTACCCCGTTCGGAATGTGTGAAGTTATTGTCGCCTTCGATGGCATTGATGATGGGGAGTGCATCCCACATCTTCTGACCTGTGTTGCAGTTGCAACGGAGATAGACCTGCTTGATGGGGTGGCAGTCGGTCCACGAGATGTCGGAAATGACCAGTTCGGGACGGTATTCGATGCATTGTCCCACTTCGCCGGGGGAGTAGATTACATCGACATCGGAGGGCCAGAGACTGATGAGGGTCTGAGCAAATGAAATGCCCTGACCGAAGTTGTAGCACGCCTCGTTGGCTTTACCGAAGACTCCACCCTGAATGTAGAGGCATTTCACTTTTCGGCGTACGAGTTCGACACCGCTGAGAGGCGAGATGTCGTCGCCAGGGGATTCGAGCAGTTTGGCAAGACAACTGACGAAACCTATACTTATGATTGAGACGGAGTGGTCGGGTTGGGCAACGAGCATCTGGCGATAGAATTGCCAGCCGTCAGGCAGTGCATTGTAGTCGGATAGAGTGCGACTGAAGAGAATCTCCCCGTTTTCATCGGTGAAATGGGGTAATCCGGTATAATCAATCCATACTTTGGAGTTCTTGACACCGTCGCGTTCGAGTGCGATGGGAAGGTCGGGATGCCCGAAATAGGTAGCCATCACATCGACAATGGCTGCGTTTTCTTCTCCTTCGCGGTCGACGATGACTCCAAGCAACTGACAGAGTCCCTGTTCTTCGTATCGGATGAGCATCTGAAGGGCGAAGAGGTCGTCGGTGGAGGAACCGAAGTCGCCATCGAGGATGACGAGTGGTACATCTGCTACATCTTGAACCTCTGCCGATTTCTTACAACCGAGAAGAAAAAGCAGAACAAAACAGCAAAGAAGTCCATTGACAATTGACCATTGACCATTGAACATTGATGTTTTTGTTTTCATTTTTATCATTGTCAGGGATTTATTTTGCGAAGATACGAAGTTTTTCTTCTTTTCGCAGGAAAGAGATATGTTTTTTTTGAAAAATATTGCAAATGTCATTCATATTCTATTACTTTGCAGTATAAACATTAACCTTTTCTATACTATGGCTAAGATAAAGACTATCGGACTGCTGACCTCGGGCGGCGACGCTCCGGGCATGAATGCCGCTATACGTGCCGTGACACGTGCCGGTATTTATAATGATTTCACAATCAAAGGTATCTATCGTGGCTACGAAGGACTCATCAATGGCGAAATGAAGACGTTGACGACAGAGGATGTCAGCGGTATCATCAACCGAGGAGGTACTATCCTGAAGACTGCCCGTTCGATGGAATTCATGACTCCGGAGGGTATGCAGAAGGCTTACGAGACTTGCAAACGTGAGGAGATTGATGCTCTTATAGTCATCGGAGGTAACGGTTCGCTGACCGGTGCCCGCGATTTCGGTATGGAGTTTGACATCCCTGTAATCGGTCTGCCGGGTACGATAGATAACGACCTGTATGGTACAGACGCAACCATCGGCTACGACACAACGATGAACACTATCATGGAATGTGTGGACCGAATCCGCGATACTGCGAACAGTCACGAGCGCATCTTCTTCGTGGAAGTGATGGGACGCGATGCGGGCTATCTGGCAATGAATGCAGCTCTCGCTTGCGGTGCTGAGGCAGCTATCGTACCTGAGGAGGTGACTAACGAGGACCAGTTGGCTGAATTCATGAAGCGCGGTATCCGTAAGTCGAAGAAATCGTGTATCGTAATCGTTTCGGAGAGTCCGAAATGCGGTGCGATGTACTATGCTGAACGTGTAAAGAAGGAGTTCCCGGGATTTGACGTACGTGTTTCTATTCTGGGTCACCTGCAGCGCGGTGGAACACCGTCGGCTCGCGACCGTGTACTGGCAAGCGTGCTGGGTGCAGCTGCTATTGAGGCCATAAAGATGGGTCAGCGCAACATGATGATTGGTATACACCATAACGATGCTGCCCTCGTGCCTTTCACGGAGGCTATCCGCACGGATAAGTTCTTCGACAAACGATTCCTCGAAGTACTCAACGAACTTAGCATTTAGAGAATTGAGGTTTGAGGTTTGAGGTTTGAGATTTGAGATTTGAACATTGAACATTAATATATAAAAACCTATTAGCTTATGAAGATTAAAGCTGATTATGCAAATGCTCCTCAGTGGAAGGTGCTGACAGTGAAGTCAAGTCTGCCTGAAGAACTGAAGTGTTTGAACGAGATTGCCCACAATATGTGGTGGGTATGGAATTTTGAGGCTCGCGACCTGTTCCGTGACCTCGACCCGGAGATTTATCACGATGTGAAGCACAATCCGGTGATGCTGCTGGAACGCCTTACCTTCAATCGTAAGGAAGAAATCGTCAAGGACAAGGCTCTGATGCAGCGCATCAAGGATGTCTATGATTCGTTCCGTAAGTATATGGACGTAAAACCTGACTCAACCCGTCCGTCGGTAGCTTATTTCTGTATGGAATACGGAATTCACTCGGCTCTGAAGATTTACAGTGGTGGTCTGGGTATGCTGGCAGGCGACTACGTGAAGGAAGCGAGCGATTCGAACGTGGACATGTGTGCCGTTGGTTTCCTGTACCGTTTCGGTTACTTCACCCAGAGTCTGTCGATGAAAGGAGAGCAGATTGCCAATTACGAGGCACAGAATTTCGGTTCGCTGCCTATCGAGCGCCAGTTGAATGAAGACGGCACCCCAATGGTTGTGGACGTTCCGTACAATAATTATCACGTATATGCATACGTATGGCGTGTGAACGTAGGTCGTGTGAAACTCTACCTGCTCGACACAGACAACGAGATGAACTCGGAATATGACAAGCCTATCACTCACTCGCTCTACGGAGGTGACTGGGAAAACCGTCTGAAGCAGGAGATTCTGCTGGGTATCGGTGGTATTCTGTTGCTGAAGAAACTGGGTATCAAGAAGGACATCTACCACTGCAACGAAGGTCATGCAGCTCTGTGTAACCTGCAGCGTCTGTGCGATTATATCGAGGAGGGTCTGACATTCAATCAGGCTATGGAACTGGTACGTGCATCTTCGCTCTATACCGTTCACACTCCTGTTCCTGCCGGACACGACTACTTCGAAGAGGGACTCTTCGGTAAGTATATGGGTGGTTACCCGGCTAAGCTCGGTATCACATGGGACGAATTCATCGGTATGGGACGTACCAATCCGGACGATCACGGCGAGAAGTTCTGTATGAGTACGTTCGCTTGCAACACCTGTCAGGAAGTCAACGGTGTGTCGTGGCTCCACGGCAAGGTATCGCAGAAGATGTTTGCCAACATCTGGGCAGGCTACTATCCGGAGGAGAACCACGTGGGCTACGTTACCAACGGTGTACACTTCCCGACATGGGCTGCTGCCGAATGGCTTGCAATCTATAACAAGTACTTCGACCCGAACTTCATGAAGGACCAGTCGAACGAGCAGATCTGGCACGGTATTTATAAGTGTCCGGACAAGGAGATATGGGATACACGTATGGCATTGAAGGAGAAGCTGTTCGAGTACCTCACCATTCAATATCAGGAGACATGGCTGAAGAACCAGGGAGACCCGAAGCGTCTGACCAAACTGCTGGAACGCTTCCAGCCAAATGCTTTGGTCATCGGATTCTGCCGTCGTTTCGCTACTTACAAGCGTGCTCACCTGCTCTTCAAGGATCTGGACCGTCTGTCAAAGATTGTCAACAATCCGGACAAGCCTGTCATCTTCCTCTTCGCAGGAAAGGCTCACCCAGCCGACGGTGCAGGTCAGGGACTCATCAAGATGATTTACGAGATTTCACAGCGCGAGGAATTCCAGGGTAAGATTATCTTCGTAGAGGACTACGACTTCTTGTTGGCTCGCCGACTGGTTTCAGGTGTGGACATCTGGATGAACACTCCGACACGTCCGTTGGAAGCTTCCGGTACATCAGGCGAGAAGGCAGAGATGAACGGTGTTGTAAACCTGAGTGTGAAGGACGGATGGTGGCTTGAAGGCTATCGCGAAGGTGCCGGATGGGCTCTGACTGAGAAGCGTACTTACCAGAATCAGGATTTCCAGGATCAGCTCGATGCCGCTACCATCTACACTCTGCTGGAGAGAGAAATCGTACCTATGTACTTCGACAAGGACAAGGACGGAGTTTCGAAGAAATGGATTCAGGTAATCAAGAACTCTATTGCACAGATTGCTCCACACTACACGATGAAGCGTCAGCTCGACGACTACTACAGCAAGTTCTACGAGAAGCAGGCTAAGCGTTTCAAGGAACTGGAAAAGAACAACTACCGTCTGGCAAAGGATATCGCAATATGGAAGGAATCAGTAGCTGAGCGTTGGGACAAGATCAGCGTAGTAAGCAGCGAATGGACTTTCCCGGCTACAGGTATTGAAGCAGGCTCAAAGTACCACTTGAAGTATGTCATCAACGAACAGGGTCTCGACGACGCTATCGGACTGGAGAAGGTGAATGTAGTTACTGACAAGGACGGCAACGATAAGGTATTTAACGTAGAACCGTTGGAGGTTACAGGACACGAAGGCAACAACTTCATCTTCGAAGGCGATTTGGCTCCACATCAGTTCGGACAGTACAAGAGTGCAATCCGTATGTACCCGAAGAACAAGAACCTGCCTCACCGTCAGGACTTCTGCTACATCAAGTGGCTGGAACTGCCTCAGTTCAACAACTAAACAGACAACACGAAAATAATGAAAGGAGTAAGACCGCGAGTCTTACTCCTTTTTCTGTGCGCTTCAGGATGGGCTTGAACCAACGACCCCATGATTAACAGTCATGTGCTCTAACCAACTGAGCTACTGAAGCATTGTTTTCTGCGGTCAAAGGTACGTGATTTTAAATAAAATCACCAAATGAAAGAGGAAAAAAATGTGCGAAGGACTGAAAATAGTGGAAAAGTGCGTAACTTCGCGCCGTAAAACGAATAGGAATGAGAGTTCTACTTATAAATACTTCGGAACGCACGGGCGGTGCTGCCATAGCTTGCAACCGACTGATGATGGCTCTGAAGAAGCAGGGAGTGAGGGCTAAGATGCTGGTAAGGGACAAGCAGTCTGACCGCATTACGGTGGTAGCACTGAAATCGAGCATCTGGCTGCCTGTCAAGTTCCTGTGGGAACGTTTCATCATATTCGTGAACAACCGGTTGAAACGCAAGGGTATCTTCCTGGTGGACATAGCAAACGTGGGAACTGACGTAACGAAGATGAGGGAGTTCGAGAGGGCTGACATCATCCATCTGCACTGGACCAATCAGGGATTCCTGTCGCTGAAGGTCGTGGAACGGATAGTCAGGAGCGGAAAACCGATCGTGATTACTATGCACGACATGTGGTACTTCACAGGTATCTGCCACTATTCATCGGGCTGCGAGAAGTACAAGACCCTTTGCGAGAAGTGCGAACAGTTGGGTGAGGGAAGGAGTTTGACGGACCTTGCCAAAAGTGTGTTTGAGAAGAAACGAAATATTTACAGTCAGGCACATATCACGTTCGTGGGTTGCAGTCAATGGATGACAGATTTGGCAAGACAGGGTTGTCTGACCGAAGGACATACCTTGGTGCATATCCCCAACGCCATCGATATGGAGGTATTCCGTCCGGCAAGCAAGGAGAAGGCACGAGAGACCCTCGGAGTGAGGGTGGACAAGAAGGTAATCCTGTTCGGTGCCCAGCGAATAACTGACGAGAGAAAGGGTTTCCGCTATCTGGCAGAAGCCTGCCGACTGATAAGAAAGAGAAATACCGAACTTGCCGATAAAATCGTGATTATGGTAGTGGGAGGCGACTCGACAAAGATACAGGGACAGTTGCCGATGGAGATAAAGGCAGTAAAATATGTTAAGGAGGAACAACAGATGGTGAACCTGTACAATGCTGCCGACTTGTATGTGACTCCTTCGCTGCAGGATAACCTGCCGAACACTATCGTGGAAGCGATGGCATGCGGTGTGCCGTGCGTAGGATTCAATGTGGGAGGTATTCCTGAGATGATCGACCACAAACAGAACGGATATGTGGCAGAGATGAAGAATGCGAAGGATTTTGCCGACGGCATAGAGTGGACTCTGACTGCCGACTATGCCGCACTGTCGGAAGCTGCCCACCAGAAGGCACAGGAGATGTATTCAGAGGAGTCTGTCGCAAAGAAATATATGGAAGTGTATGATAACGCTTGTAACAGTAACGTATAACGCTGAGAAAGAACTGAAACGCACACTTGAGAGTGTGAAGAGTCAGAGCTACGGGGACTACGAACACCTCATCATCGACGGTGCTTCGACCGATGGAACCGTAGATATGGCTCTTAGGTACAGGGACGGTGCAAGGAAGGGACAGGTCGTCGTTATCTCTGAGAAAGACAACGGACTGTACGACGCGATGAACAAAGCTCTTGACATTGCAAAGGGCGACTTCATCTGTTTCCTGAATGCAGGCGACACACTACACTCCACAGAAACGCTGCAACACGTAGCCGATGCTGCGAAAGGCAAGGAAGACAAGGTAGGAATAATCTACGGACATACAGATATTGTCGATGAAACGGGACGTTTTCTGCGCAGCAGACGACTCCAACCACCCACACGACTCACGTGGAGAAGTTTTAAAGAAGGAATGCTCGTGTGCCATCAGTCGTTCTATGTGAACAGGACGATAGCGCAGAAGTACGACCTCAGTTACAGGTTCTCTGCCGACATCGACTGGTGCATACGCTGCATGAAGGAAGGTGAGAAGAGGGGGATGGAAAATGTGTTCGTAACCGAACCGCTGAGCGACTTCCTGGCTGCGGGTATGACAACCAGAAACCACAAGGCTTCGCTCGGCGAACGGTTCAGGATAATGCAGAAGCACTATGGACTCATGGCCACTGTAGCCATGCATCTTTGGTTCGTGGCGAGAGCAGTCTTGAAGAAATAGCCCACAAAGCCCAATCACCCCAATCAACCCAATAAGCCCATAAAACCAAAAACAACATAATGAAACATCCGTCATTCAAGCCGGAGCTGTTCTATTCGCTCCGCAACTACGACAAACAGAAGTTTTCGGCTGACCTCATGGCCGGTATCATCGTAGGTATCGTGGCTCTGCCACTTGCCATCGCCTTCGGTATCGCCAGTGGAGTCACTCCGGAGAAAGGTATCATAACCGCCATCGTTGCCGGACTTGCCATAAGTCTGTTCGGCGGTAGCCGAGTACAGATAGGCGGTCCTACAGGCGCCTTCATCATAATCATCTACGGCATCATTCAGCAGTACGGACTGGAGGGACTAGCTATCGCAACAGTACTTGCGGGTATATTCCTCATCCTGCTTGGAGCCTTCCGTCTGGGCACAATCATCAGTTATATTCCCTACCCCATCGTAGTGGGATTCACCAGCGGTATAGCCCTGACCATCTTTACTACGCAGATTAAGGACCTCTTCGGACTGACCATCAACGGAGGTGTGCCTGCCGACTTCATATCAAAATGGATTGTCTATGCACAGAATTTTTCCACTATCGACCTGCCCACGGCTCTGTTCGGTATCATATCCGTCCTCATCATCTTCTCTACCCCGATGATATCAAAGAAGATTCCGGGAGCGTTCGTTGCCATCGTGATTATGACGATAGCTGGAGTGGTTATGACAAACTATTTCGGCATTCATGTAGATACGATTGGTGACCGGTTCAAGATTGACCCATCGATGCCCGAGCCCGTTGTACCTGCCCTGACTTGGGAGACTGCAAAAGGACTGGTTTCACCGGCTATTACGATTGCCGTACTCGGAGCCATCGAGTCGTTGCTTTCGGCTACGGTTGCCGACGGTGTCATCGGACATAAGCATAACAGCAACCAGGAACTCATCGGACAAGGTATTGCGAATATCCTGTCGCCTATCTTCGGAGGTATTCCGGCTACAGGTGCCATAGCACGTACGATGACAAACATAAACAACGGAGGTAAGACTCCCGTTGCCGGTGTCATCCACGCAATCATACTCCTTCTCATCTATTTCTTCCTCATGCCTCTGGCTGCCTATATTCCGATGGCGTGTCTGGCAGGTGTATTGGTTGTAGTGAGCTACAACATGTCGGGATGGCGCACCGTAAAACAGCTGATGAAGAATCCGAAAAGCGACATCACCGTACTATGGCTCACATTCATCCTGACTGTAGTGTTCGACCTTACAATTGCCATCGAGGTAGGACTCATCCTGGCTTGTCTGCTCTGCATGCGACGCATGGCTGAGACTACTCAGGTCAGTGTACTTACCGACGAAGACGACATAGACCCGAATGCCGATACAGACATCAACAATCCGAACATCGAGCACCTCACCATTCCGAAACGTGTGGAAGTATACGAAATCAACGGTCCTTACTTCTTCGGTATGGCGAGCAAGTTTGAGGATATGATGAACAGGATGCGCGAACGTCCGAAGGTACGTGTCATCCGAATGAGAAAGGTGCCGTTCATCGATTCTACGGGTATGCACAACCTGCAGAACCTCATCGAGATGTCAGAGCGCAACGGTATAACCGTCATCCTGTCGGGAGTGAACGAAAAGGTTCGTAAGGTATTGGAACGTAACGGTTTCTCTCAGTTACTGGGTGAAGAACATATCTGTCCGAACATCAACGAGGCTCTGGAGAAAGCAAACAAAGAGATACATTAAGGACCCTCCCAGCCTCCCTTAAAGGGAGGGGTCTTGTTAGGACATGGTTGACAATAAGTTAGATCGTGATTTGTCATCCCCCTTTAAGGGGGAACGAGAGGGTCACCACACCGTAGCCATAGTAGGCGGTGGAGCAGCAGGTTTCTTCTGCGCCATCCGCCTGAAGGAACTGTGTCGGCAAACCGAAGTTACCATATTCGAAAAGAGTCGCAAGGTACTCGCTAAGGTCGCCATATCGGGTGGTGGCAGGTGTAACTGCACGAATACATTTACCCAGATTACAGACCTCAGTCAGGCATATCCCCGTGGAGCAACCTTGATAAAACGGCTGTTCAAGCAGTTCTCGCCACAAGACACCTTCCGTTGGTTTGAAGAACACGGAGTACCCCTCGTCATTCAGGAAGACCAATGCATCTTCCCAAAGGCACAAGACAGCAGAGCCGTCATCGACTGCTTCATGAACGAAGTGCGGAAGTACGGCATACGCATCGAAACCGGTTGTCGGATTGAAGACCCTGTGGAACTGCTGAAAGAATTTACGGACGTAGTGGTGACGGTAGGAGGACTGCAACACACATCGCTCCATCTGACCACACCACTCGTGGAATGTGTTCCATCCCTGTTTACATTTAATATCGATGATACCCGCCTGCACCAGTTGATGGGTATCGTAGTCGAAAATGCTGTAACCAGCATACCCGGTACTAAACTGAAAGCCGAGGGACCTCTCCTCATCACCCATTGGGGCATGAGCGGACCGTCCATCCTGAAACTGTCGTCGTATGCTGCACGCCACCTGGCTGAGAAGGATTACAAGTCGCCCTTGGCTGTCAACTGGACAGGAGAGACGAATGCAGACAAAGTCCGCGAACACATTATTAATATAATAGAGAGCAACGCTAAGACACGCCTCATCGACAATGTGCGTCCCTTCGGACTGAACACACGACTGTGGAACTATTTGCTCCAGAAAATAGGTCTTGGCGGCAAACCTTTAGGTGACATAGGTAAGAAGAATGTGAACCGCCTCGTGGAGGTACTCACCAACGACCAATACACGATTTCATCACGCTGTCAGTATAAGGATGAATTCGTCACCTGTGGCGGAGTTCCCCTCGACAGCATCGACAAACACACGATGGAATCGCTACATACGCCCCATCTCTACTTTGCCGGTGAAGTACTCGATATCGACGGAATAACCGGTGGATTCAACTTCCAGGCTGCATGGACCACAGCCGATGCCGCAGCCCGTGGAATCATTCGCCAAGTATCTGCTTAGCGTGTTCCTTTGTATTCACCTGCTTACCTGCGAAAATCTGTTCGATGATACCTTCTTCGTTTATTACGAACGTGGTACGGATGGTACCCATAGTCTTCTTGCCATACATCGTCTTTTCGCCCCATGCTCCCATAGCCTCCAGAAGTGTCTTGTCCACATCGGCAATCAGCGGGAACGGCAACGAATGCTTCTCCTTGAACTTCACATGCGACGCAGCACTGTCCTTGCTCACGCCTACCACTTCGTAGCCGGCACCTTGTAAGTCGCCATATCTGTCCCTCAGACTGCAAGCCTCAGCCGTACATCCGCTCGTATTATCCTTCGGATAGAAATACAGCACCAGCTTCCTACCTTTGTAATCACTCAGACGGATGTCCCGTCCCTGTTCGTCCTTGCCCAATATCTCAGGCGCACGTTCTCCAATTTTCATATTGTCATCTGATTTTAAAAGAGCGTCGCAGAAAATCTCCACGACGCTCTCTATTATACATAATGTGTGGCGTTAGTCAGCTAACTTAGCCTTGATGAACTCGCGGTTGAGACGTGCGATGTTAGCGATGGTTTCGCACTTCGGACATACTGCCTCGCAGGCACGTGTGTTGGTACAGTTACCGAATCCGAGTTCGTCCATCTTGGCTACCATTGCCTTTGCACGGCGGGCAGCCTCAACGCGACCCTGTGGAAGGAGTGCGAGCTGGCTTACCTTCGAGCTGACGAAGAGCATAGCCGAACCGTTCTTACATGCTGCTACGCAGGCACCGCAACCGATACAGCTGGCGCAGTCCATTGCCTCGTCGGCATCAGCCTTCGGAATAAGGATTGCGTTGGCATCCTGTGGAGCTCCGGTGCGGACTGTAGTGTAACCACCAGCCTGGATAATCTTGTCGAAGGCAGTACGGTCAACCATACAGTCTTTGATGACAGGGAATCCGGCTGAGCGCCAAGGTTCGATGGTGATGACATCGCCTTCGTTGAACTTACGCATGTAGAGCTGACAGGTAGTGGCTCCGCGTTCGGTCTTTCCGTGTGGAGTACCGTTGATGTAGAGCGAACACATACCGCAGATACCTTCGCGGCAGTCGTGGTCAAACACGAAAGGTTCCTTGCCTTCTTCGATGAGTTGCTCGTTAAGGATATCAAGCATCTCGAGGAACGAAGTATCACCAGGGATGTCCTTCATTACTTTCTCTTCAAAATGAGCATTAGTGTCCTTAGGACCGTTCTGCTTCCAGTATTTAACTGTGAATTGTTTCAAAACTTTTTCAGCCATGGTGATTAGTTCTTATAGTTACGTGTTTGTACCTTAATTGCTTCATATTCGAGTGGCTCCTTGATGAGTGTAGGAGCAACATTGTCGTTGCCCTGGTACTTCCAGCAACCAACATAGAAGAAGTTCTTGTCGTCGCGCTTAGCTTCACCTTCTTCTGTCTGGTGCTCTTCGCGGAAGTGACCACCGCAAGACTCCTCGCGTGAGAGTGCATCGTATGCGATGAGTTTACCCATTGTGATAAAGTCGTCGAGGTGGATAGCCTTGTCGAGCTCGATATTCAATCCGTCACGCTCTCCAGGAATGAAGAGGTTGGTATCGAATTCCTTACGGAGTTCGTCGATGAGCTTGATACCCTTCTCGAGTCCTTCTTTTGTACGACCCATACCAATGTATTCCCAACAGATGTGACCCAGTTCCTTGTGGATAGAGTCGACAGAACGCTTACCCTTGATGTTCATCAGTTTCTGGATACGCTCTTCTGTAGCCTTCTCCACTTCAGCAAATTCAGGAGCATCGGTAGAGATGCGTGGCCATATAGCCTGGTCTGCCAAGTAGTTCTGGATAGTGTATGGAAGTACGAAATATCCGTCGGCAAGTCCCTGCATGAGGGCAGATGCACCAAGACGGTTTGCTCCGTGGTCGGAGAAGTTACATTCACCGATAGCGAACAGACCCGGGATTGAAGTCTGGAGTTCGTAGTCAACCCAGATACCACCCATTGTGTAGTGGATAGCCGGGAAGATCATCATCGGGTTGTAGTAATCAACTCCGTCGCGAGTGATTCGCTTCTCACCTGGGTTCACGTCGGTGATCTCCTCGTACATGTCGAAGAGGTTGCCGTAACGCTGACGGATAACGTCGATACCCAGACGCTGGATTGACTCAGAGAAGTCGAGGAATACGGCAAGACCTGTGTTGTTGACACCAAAGCCCTTGTCGCAACGCTCCTTTGCTGCACGGCTGGCAACGTCACGAGGAACGAGGTTACCGAATGCAGGATAGCGGCGCTCCAGATAGTAGTCGCGGTCTTCTTCAGGAATTTCATATCCCTGCTTTGTACCAGCCTGCAGAGCCTTAGCATCTTCCAGCTTCTTCGGAACCCAGATACGTCCGTCGTTACGGAGCGACTCAGACATAAGAGTCAGTTTCGACTGCTTGTCACCGTGAACAGGAATACAAGTAGGGTGAATCTGAACGTAGCAAGGATTTGCGAAGTAAGCACCCTTACGGTAGCAAGACATTGCAGCACTTACGTTACAACCCATTGCGTTGGTAGAGAGGAAGTATGTGTTTCCGTAACCACCTGTAGCTATTACGACTGCGTTTGCAGAGAAGCGCTCCAGTTTACCAGTCACGAGGTTCTTGGCAATGATACCGCGTGCACGTCCGTCGATGATGACAACGTCGAGCATTTCGTAACGGGTATAGAGTTTCACCTTGCCGGCATTTACCTGACAAGAGAGGGCAGAGTAGGCACCGAGCAGAAGCTGCTGACCGGTCTGACCCTTAGCATAGAAAGTACGGCTTACCTGTGCACCACCGAATGAACGGTTTGCAAGTGTACCACCATATTCACGTGCGAAAGGAACACCCTGAGCCACACACTGGTCGATGATGCTGTTGCTGACCTCAGCCAGACGATATACGTTAGCTTCGCGAGCACGGTAGTCACCACCCTTTACTGTGTCGTAGAACAGACGATATACGGAGTCACCGTCGTTCTGATAGTTCTTTGCTGCATTGATACCACCCTGTGCTGCGATAGAGTGAGCACGACGTGGAGAGTCCTGGATGCAGAAATTGAGTACGTTAAAGCCCATCTCAGCCAACGAAGCAGCTGCACTGGCTCCTGCCAGTCCTGTACCTACTACGATGACATCGAGCTTAAGCTTATTCTTTGGGTTTACCAAACGCTGATGTGCCTTATAGTTCGACCATTTTTCAGCAACTGGTCCCTCAGGTATCTTTGAATTTATCTGTGTCATAATTCTGTGTGTTTTAAAAGTTAAGATCACATTGCCATCTCAAAAGGAACTACCTTTCCGTCAGCACCGCCGAGGCAGTCGGGACAGAGAGCGAAAGCAAGAGCTACGATAAGGAACATAGCTACTACGATGGTAGCCCAAATCTGACTGATACACTTCCAGCGGTTGAACCAGATATGACCGCTCCAGCCCAGAGTCTGCATACCAGACCAGATGCCGTGAGTGAGGTGGAACCAGAGAGCGCAGAGCCAGATAACGTACAGAACCACGAATACCGGATTTGCAAATGTTTCCTTAATCCATTCGAAGCCCTCGGTAGGACCGATAGGGTTCGAAGCACCTACGATTTCTGCAAACATCATGTTATACCAGAAATTGAAGAGGTGGAGAGCCAGACCGAGAACGATGATAACACCCAGTGCCAACATATTCTGACTTGCCCATTCTACTTTCTCTGGCTTGTCAGTCTTGTCGTAGCGGTTGCTACCACGAGCATTACGGTTCTGGATTGTGAGAATGAAGGCATACAGGATGTGGATTACCACGAGAGCTCCCAAGCCGGCAGTTGCAGCCAGGGCATACCAGTTGGAGCCGAGCAATTCACAAATCTGGTTGTACGCCTCAGCACTGAAAAGTGCAACTACGTTCATGCATGCATGGAACGTCAGGAAGAGAACAAGTGCCAAGCCTGTAACCGACATGACCACCTTTCTTCCGATTGAAGAGTTACATAACCACATAAAGATGTTGAATTTTAGTTTAGTTTATATTAGTTTATTTATAATGTGAGTAAAAGTGTGCAAAAATATATTTTTTGATTTACTATTCCAAATGAAAATAAACAAAAAGCTGAGAAACACGTTAATTTCTCAGCATATTCATGAAGTGCGACTTTATTTCGTCTATCCTGCTTTGCGATTCTGAAGGAAAGAAAGTGCGCATCGTATCGTCGAAAGCAGCCTCTGCTTTTGCCCTCATCTGAGCCTTTCCTGCCCTTAGTCCGGAAGCCAGTTCTGTCTTTGGCAACAGTTGCCGGTTGAAGTTCCCGTCACTCATCTTCGTTCAGAATAATCTTGGCTCTGCCACCCTTCACGGGTTTGGCGTCAATCTCAGCTATGTTGATAGGCACCTGTTTCTTAATACTCTGATCGAGCGAAATAAGTGTCTCGGTCGAGTCCACACCATGTATTCCCTGAATCTTGCGGTTCAGGAGTTCCATCAGTTGTTCGTTGTCACGGGCATACAGCTTGATCATCATAGTGTAGGGACCTGTCGTATAGTGACACTCCACTACTTCGGGTATGAGTTTCAGTTCGTCAACCACACGGGCATACATCGAACCCTTCTCCAGTTTTATTCCCACATAAGTGCAGGTCTTGTAGCCCAGACTCTTCGGACTGATATGGTATCCGGAACCGGTGATGACATTCATGTCGATAAGACGCTGCACACGCTGATGGATGGCAGCACGCGACACTCCGCACACAGCTGCAACGTCCTTGAATGGGATACGGGCATTATTGGAGATTATCTCCATTATCTGCTTGTCAAGTTTGTCAATTTTCTCCATAGTATCGGTTGTTTTTACAAATTGCAAGCAAAAGTACTATTTTTCATTTACATTCACCATGTTTTTCTGGAAAAATTATTGCATATCGACGTTTTTTCTTCATTTTGTTCATCAAAGGGGGTAAAAAAACTTCAAGCATATTCACATATACTTGAAGTCCCATAAATACGATAAATTAATAATAACTATGTATTTAATGATGGAGTTATGAAAAAGAATTTTACTTTATTAATACCTTTATGTTAACTATTGTTGTTCGCTTTTTAATTGTTTTCGGAAGTCGCGTGGCGACATACCGGCTTCATGTTTGAATAATCTTGTGAAGTGTTGTGGATATTTAAAGCCGAGCCATTCTGCTATTTCGTTTATTGGTTTGTCGGTAGCCGAAAGCATCTGTTTTGCCGCCTCGATTATCTTATACTGCAGATATTTCTTTATGTTCACTCCCGTCTCCTTCTTTATTATGTCGCTGAAGTAACCCGGCGACGTATGCGAGAGGTCTGCAAAGTAACTTATCGACGGCACTCCCATCTTCCTTGCCATTCCGCTGTTCAGATACACGGTGATGTTCTGCAGGAACTCCTGTGCTATCTGGTAGTTCTGCGAGTGGCGCGTAGTGAACTGTCTGTCGTAGAACCTCAGGCAATGGTCTAATACCAGTTTTATCTGGTCGGTCAATATATGGAGCGTATTTCTGTCCTCTTCGTGGTGGAGTTCGTCATCAACCCTTCTGAATATCGACCTCACTTTGTCAAGTTCATCTTCAGTCGGATACAGCGACTCTTCCAAGTCGTACTGCATGAAGGACTAAATTGTTGAACTCAATTCCCTCTGGATCTTTTCTTCGTCTTACCCTTTTTCCCGGTGGAATCACGGTCACCGTTGGGGCTCCTATGCCTTCTTTCATTTCCTGCGACAGTTTATCAAAGTTCTTCGGATACCTCAGAAAGATTGAATAAAAACCGGGGATTACATCTATACCTACCAACACCGTCGGTTGAGATGTAAAATCTATCACAGATACCAGGTGATTTTTTGTGTCGCTTTTGAAAAAGTGGTTTAAATCCTCAATGGTATCAAACGATATTGTACTACCCTTCTCCATTTGAGTTTTTTGTTATTTCACCCACAAATATAGCACACTTTGATTCATATAGAATTCAGTAGATTTGGTATTTTTAAAAATAGAAGTGTGTGATTTTTAGCGATTTTTCCATAAATCGCATAACTTCAAACTGTTCTTATAATTTCGACAGCATTTGTTCTATGCTTTCACAAATCTGCTTGTATGCATGACAGTTGCGAAAATCAGTATTTCGGTGTATCATTGCATCGACTGGCATCTGTGAATGCTGATAGCAAGCTAACTCGTTATCCATCTGTTGCTTGCGTCCTGACGACAAACGTTTTATCTCTTTTTCACGCTCCCTGCGAAGTATAGCGCACACTGGATCTATCACAGCACTCACTACATTGTCGAGCAAGTGGTGTCCCTGAATATACATATACGTATTCGACGGTTCCAGTCCGAGTCTTGCCAATTCTTCCTTCAACGGCTTAATCTTGCCCTTTGCCTCGGGATAGTGTTTCTGCATCCACGCCACCTTGCGGTTCACCTGATGGCGGGTCTTCTCTATCGCCTCGTCCGGATTGAAGATATTCACCCTGTCAATACTTATGAAGTTGTTCAGCGTACTCAGGGTCATCTCACCGAAACGTGTCTGACGGTACAGCCATATAGCCCATACGAACAGTTCATATACCGCCTCGGAATATTTCTGAAGGTAAGCCTCGAAGTCAAAAATCTGGCGGTCGTTCAGCGTTGACATCACACATACATTATGTAGCGACGGGGCATAGCATTGCAGGTTCTCTATCGAATAGGCATAGGTATGTATGACATACGGATTGTCCAACATCATCTCTGACGAGTGGGTATGTCGTTGCAACAGATAGTCCAGGTCGGCATCTACACATGCTATCATATACTGTCCCAGATGCTCACCCAGAGTATTCATCAGGGCAGTCTTCTTGCCCCTCGACAAATTCTTCCTTGATGGAAGCATCACCTCAAAGCGTCGGCTTTCATTCTCAAAATCGTTCAGCACATTGCGCCAGAAAAAGATGTCATCATAGCTTTCCACATACACTATGATGCGTTTCTTCTGCCTCTTCTGCAACTGGTTCGCTGCCTGGAAGTATCGGCTGTTCAGATTTGAGGTTAAGGTTGTCATGTCAACTGCGGCTCGCGCTTTCTATTGTGTTATCTCGTTCACCTCCGTCACATTGCTCATCCATCCGTCCATAATCATTGCCGGCGAATGAGTGGAGAGGATAATCTGTGCATTCGGATTCAGTTGTCTTATCAGTCCAATCAGCTTCTGCTGCCATTCTATATGCAGCGAAATCTCAGGTTCGTCCATCAGCAGGGCATAATATTCGCGGTTCTCCACCAACACCGTCAGCAGAATCACAAGCATCTGCTTCTCACCGCTCGACAACTGGTACGGAGTGATTATCTCACCTCTCTGGTAGAATTGTATCTCGTTGCTTTTCCTGTCTATCGTCTTACCCGTATCGCGGAACAGTCCGTCGATCATATCCTGAAACTCCGCCTTCGGTTGTCCCACCTGGGCAGCCTGTTGCTGGTCGGCTGGATCACCCGACGTCAACAGTTCGATTATCCTGTTGCCCATGTTCACCTGATAGTCCAGATATCGCTTCTGCAACTTATAAATCTGCCAGTCCAGTTCCGTAGTAACCCTGGAGTCAGCCAGTTTCTCCAGCAGGTCGCTGTGCAGCAGCGGACGGTCGAACGAACGTATCACGTCAAACTTTATGCTCGTGGCATCCTCGGGGTACAGAGTCACCGTCACACCCTTCGACACCTGTCCTGCCGACAATTCACCCTTGTCGATGAAATCAAGCATCGCAGCCGAATGATTGATTATCGTACTCTTGCCCACACCGTTTATACCACTCAGGATATTCACATCAGGTTGCAAATCCCACTTAATGTGTTTGCCACCCTTCCACAAAGCCTCAATGTCAATGCTTTTGATATACTGCGCCGTCTTTGCCATAACCGATGAAATTACTTATTTGTCGCAAAGATACGCTTTGTTCGTGGACAATACCAGAAACGTCATATTTAACTTCCATTTTAACTCCAAATTTAACTTCAACTTTAACTTCCTATTAAATTTTTTCCTATCTTTGCGGGCAAAATAATTTTCAATTGTCAGTCGCGCGTACATTATATAATATTAAGACAGCGTTGCCCCGTTGGTGGCATCGCCACGGTTTCGGGAACTCGTACGCGACGTACTCTTCGAACCGCTCCACTATTATGCATACGCCGAACAGGGACTTCATAGCGAGGCTGACCGCCAACTCTACCGCATACGTCTGTGGCAGCCCGATACAATCATAGTCAGCAGTACGGCAGACTACGACCGGGCACTCCCTGCCGTCTCCGACTCTACCGTGATGGTCATCGAGGATATCTCAGGCAGCAACGAGCAGCTGTGGCAGCGCATACTTCTCGACCCCGTGGCACGTGTCACCTTCGACATGCGCCATCGCGGACTCATACTCTTCGACTCCAAACGAATCAAACAAAACTACATACTATGAAAATATATACTAAAACCGGCGACCGAGGCACCACCAGTCTCGTGGGCGGACAACGCATATCCAAATGCTGCGACCGCATAGAAAGTTACGGAACCATCGACGAACTGAACTCCCAACTCGGACTGCTCATCACCTACTGCACCTCGCAGCACGACCGCGACGTACTCCTCTCCGTACAGCACCGTCTCTTCGTCGTGGGTGGTTACCTCGCTACCGACAACTCTACTACTGAAGTACCGTCCAGTCTCATGCTTCCAGCCGAAGCCGTCACACAACTCGAACACGAAATCGACCTGCTTTCCGACGTCGTACCACCACTCCGTGCCTTCATCCTCCCGGGAGGCAGTCGTCCGGCTGCCCAATGCAACGTATGCCGCACGGTATGCCGACGTGCCGAACGCTGCATCATCAGTCTCACCGAAAGCGGAGCCTCCGTCGATGAAAACATCCTTTCCTTCGTCAACCGACTGAGTGACTATCTCTTCCTGCTGTCACGAAAACTTAATATCGATAACAAAACCGAGGATATTATTTGGAAGGATAAATAATTATTCTTACCTTCGCACGCTTTTTTGAAAAAGGCAGCTCTGAACAAGACTAAACTAAACACATTTCATATTATGTACTGGACACTTGAACTTGCTACGAATCTGGAAGATGCCCCATGGCCGGCAACCAAAGAAGAACTCATCGACTACGCCACACGCTCCGGCGCTCCTCTTGAGGTTATCGAAAACCTTGAAGAGATAGAGGACGAAGGCGATGTGTACGAATCCATCGAGGAAATATGGCCTGATTATCCATCAAAAGAGGACTTCCTTTGGGACGAAGAAGAGTATTAACTTTAAACTAAACTTTATTGTATGAAAAGGATTTTATTCGGAATGACGATGCTCCTGTTGGGCAGCTCATTCGTATGCGCACAGCCGCGTCAGCAATTCGACGAAGGTCCCGGACTAAAAGATGCCTACAAGGACTATTTCACTATCGGCGTAGCAGTCAACCAGACCAATGTCACCGACCCTGCACAGATTGAACTTATCAAGAAACAGTTCAGCAGCATCACAGCTGAGAACGACATGAAAGTAGGTCTTATCCACCCTAAAGAGGGAGAATGGAACTTCGAACGTGCCGACCGCATTGCCAACTTCTGTCGCCAGAACGGCATCAAACTCCGTGGTCACACCCTCTGCTGGCACAACCAGTTTGCCGACTGGATGCTCACCAACAAGAAAGGCAAGCCCGTCAAGAAGGAAGTGTTCTACCAGCGTCTGCGCGACCACATCCACACCGTAGTCAACCGCTACAAGGACGTAGTCTATGCATGGGACGTAGTGAACGAAGCAATTACCGACGACAACCGTGCTAAAGACCCATACCGTCAGAGCCGTCTCTACCAGCTCTGTGGTGACGAATTCATCGCTAAGGCATTCGAATTTGCACGCGAGGCAGACCCTAACGCATTGCTTATCTACAACGACTACAGCACCGTTGACCCGGGCAAGCGCGAGCGTATATACAATATGGTAAAGAAGATGAAGGATGCAGGCGTACCTATCGATGGAATCGGTATGCAGGGACATTATAACATCTACTTCCCCGACGAGGAACAGCTCGACCAGACCATCAGCCGTTTCTCCGAACTGGTTCAGCACATCCACATCACCGAACTCGACCTGCGTACCAACACCGAATCGGGTGGTCAGCTCCGTTTTTCACGTGGCAACGCTACTCCGCAGGCACCATACATCAACACACTCCAGACCGACCAGTACAACCGCCTGTTCCGTGTGTTCCGCAAACATAAAGATGTCATCGACAACGTCACCTTCTGGAACCTCGGCGACAAAGACTCATGGCTCGGTGCGAACAACCACCCGCTGCCGTTCGACGAGAACTACCGTCCGAAGCGTTCGTTCTTCGCCATTCGCGACTTCGACCCCGCACTCGACAACCGCGTTCCGAAGGAGGACTTCGTTCCCAATCCCATGAACCAGCCCGGACAGCAGTACCCGATGGTCAACTCCGAAGGTTATGCACGATTCCGCATCACAGCACCCGATGCAAAATCAGTCATCGTAAGTCTCGGACTCGGCGGTCGTGGCGGCACGGTACTCCGCAAGGATAAGGACGGAGTATGGACAGGTACAACCGAAGGACCGATGGACCCCGGTTTCCACTACTACCACCTCACCATCGACGGCGGCACATTCAACGACCCAGGCACACACAACTACTTCGGTTCATGCCGTTGGGAGAGCGGAATCGAAATACCTGCACCCGATCAGGACAAATACGCATGTCGCACCGACATCCCGCATGGTACCGTTCAGGAAGTACTCTACTACTCTCCGAGCCTTGGCAAGATGCAGACAGCTATGATCTATCTGCCACCTACCTACGGCAAGATGGTTAAAGGCAAGCAGGAACGCTTCCCCGTCCTCTACCTGCAGCACGGCTGGGGTGAGAACGAAACCAGCTGGAGCCGTCAGGGACATGCCGGACTCATCATGGACAACCTCATCGCCGACGGAAAAATCAAACCCTTCATCATCGTCATGGCATACGGTCTGACCAACGACGTTAAGTTCGGCACCATCGGTCAGTTCACCGCCAAGGAATTTGAGACCCTCCTCGTTGACGAACTCGTTCCGTTCATCGACACCCACTACCTCACAAAGTCCGACAAGTGGAACCGTGCAATGGCAGGACTCTCCATGGGTGGTATAGAGACAAAGCTCATCACCCTTCGCCGTCCTGAAGTATTCGGCTACTGGGGACTCCTCAGCGGTGGTCAGTACTCTCCTGAAGACATCAAAGACCCGAAAGTCGTGAAATACATCTTCGAAAGCTGTGGTGACAAAGAAAACCCCGATGGAATCAACAAAAGCGTCGAAGCTCTGAAAGCAGCCGGCTACAATGCCGAAGGATTCATCTCCGAAGGCACAGCACACGAATTCCTCACTTGGCGTCGCAGCCTCTACCTTATGGCTCAGAAACTCTTCAGATAAACTAACGAAAAGCTGAATATAGTAAGGGAGGGGTAAATATCCCCTCCCTTTTTTCATTTCATTGGTTTTTTCATCGATTCGATGAAGGGGAATTCTACTAGCGTCAGACATCTAACTGGTTATCGTTAAAATTAATAGATTTGAGCCTATCATCTGACATATACAGAAATCCCCCTCATGGGGATTTCCTTTACAATCAACCTGTTATTCAAAGACTTTATTTCACGCGGTATTTCCTTCCGCCTTGGATATAATATCCGTTTGCAGGCTTCTTGGACAACTTACGTCCGTTGAGGTCGTAGATGGGAGCGTCTGTTGCGGAATCAGGAAGAATAAACTCATTCAACGTTTCTACACCTGTCACATCCTCCGAGCCCAAATACTTAAGAAGGAAATTATCAAAGATAACCCATTGGTAAAGTGCAGTGCCTTTTATGCCCACAGTAAGTGTTTTGCTATCGTCAACATAGAAACGTATAGGTTCAATGGTATATTTACCATTAGTGAATGACTCTGATGCGTCACTCATGCTTGTCTCGCTGCCAGTCGTCACCGGTACTTCCTTGGTTGCATCCCCGATGAAGAATATGGGTACATCTTCAATAATATCATTATCGTTATTATCCTTATTCTGAGAATAGAATCCCTGTGCCGTTAACTCGTAGATGCCGGCTGGAATATCGCTCAGCGTTTGGCTGATGGTGAATGTTGAATGGAATGATTCTGCGCAGTTGTTCACATTGTTGCCGCCGTTGAGATTTTTGTTCGTGCAGTCCTCACTCACTTGCCATGCGCTCACACGCTGGTCGTTGCGGTTGAAGTTTGGATTGCCAAGCATCCATGTGACATCCACAGGGCTA
>CACYGK010000042.1 GCA_902774005.1 uncultured Bacteroidales bacterium
AAGGCTGAGGGTGGAAGCGGACTGATGTCAGATTTGTTCCATACGCGCAGGAGGGTCTTGCCCTGAGTGCGCTGCTGCATGTCAGCGAGTTCGGAAGCAGAAGGCAGGGAGTCGAGTACCCAAATGACAATCTGTGCTTTTTCTATTGCCTGATAGGTGCGATTGATACCTATTTGCTCGATGGAATCGGCAGTTTGACGTATGCCGGCGGTGTCAATGATACGGAATGTAACTCCTTGAATTGTAATGACATCCTCTACTGTATCGCGAGTGGTACCGTGGATATCGGACACGATGGCGCGGTCATCCTTCAGGAGTCTGTTTAATAATGTGGATTTGCCCACATTCGTCTTACCTACGATAGCTACAGGGATGCCGCGCTTTAGTGCCTGTCCCGTCTCGAACGAGGATGCCAGACGGACGATGCGTTCGTCGATGGTATGGGCAAGGGAGAGCAGTTCGCTGCGGTCTGCAAACTCAAGGTCTTCATGGTCGGAGAAGTCTAGTTCGAGTTCGAGAAGCGAGGTGAGTTTGAGGAGTTGTTCGCGAAGCCGGGAGAGTTCCGAGGAGAAGTCGCCCCGCAGTTGTGAGAGTGCAATCTTATGAGTTGCCTTGTTAGTAGCTGCGATGAGGTCGGCAACTGCTTCTGCCTGTGAGAGGTCCATCTTACCGTTGAGGAATGCCCGTCGGGTGAACTCTCCAGGTTCTGCCTGTCGGCACCCGTTGCGTATAAGTAGGCTGATGATGCGCCGCACTATATATTCGGAGCCGTGACAGGATATCTCGGCTGAGTCCTCGCCTGTATAGCTGTGTGGAGCACGGAAGATGCTGACCAATACCTCGTCGATGAGTTCGCCGCCATCTTTGATGCGGGTGTATTTGATGGTATTGGCTGAGATGGCATCGCAGCATACGGGACAGACAGAGGAAAGGACCCTGAAGGTATCGGGACCGCTGATGCGGATGATTGCTATGGCTCCACCGGTAGCAGTGGCAAGGGCGCAGATTGTGGGCATGATCTTTGGTTAAGGGTTAATGGTTAAAGGTTAAGGAGTTATTGACCACGGATTACACGGATTTACACGGATATTTTTTACAAACAAAGAACCTTAAAAACATTTTTTTCAACGCTAACGTTAACGCTAACCATAACAGTAAACAGTAAACTGTAAACAGTCAACGGTAAACTATTATATTCGGGAGAGGACAAGGTGGATGAGGGTGTCGATGGTGGTTTTGTATTCGGTATTCATTTCCTGGGCGTAGCGGTTGGCGATGACCATGCAGGTGGTCATGGCACGGTGACCGAGGAGGGAGGAGAGTCCGGCGAGGGCTGAGGATTCCATTTCGAAGTTGCAGATCTTCAGTTGTTCGCCGTCGAGAGTGGTATAGCGGAAGGATTCTATCTTGCTGTTCTGGTCGGGGTCCTGGATTTTGAGGCGGACCTGACGTCCTTGGGGACCATAGAAGCCACCACAGGCGACGGTGATGCCGCGAACCATGTCACTGCCTGCTATCTGAGAGACGAGCTTAGGGTCGGCACAGGCTACATAGGGTGCTCCTTTCTGTGGTGACCACGACATATGACGACGGAAGGCGGCTTCGAGGTCGAGGTCGCATACCTCATCACGTCCGGCGTAGTAGTTGAGGAGTCCGTCGAATCCGATGCTCTTTACTGACGCGATGAACGTGCCGATGGGTGTTTCGGGTTGTAGACCGCCACAAGTACCGATGCGCACAATGGTGAGTGTGCGATGTTCGGGTTTCAGGGTGCGGGTGTTGAAGTCGATGTTGGCAAGTGCGTCGAGTTCGTTCATCACAATATCTATATTATCGCACCCGATACCTGTGGAGAGGACTGTGATGCGTTTGCCCTGGCAGGTACCTGTGATGCTATGGAACTCACGACTGGAGATTTCGCACTCCTGACTGTCGAAGTGGGATGCGACGGTAGTGACTCGTCCCGGGTCACCGACGAGGATGACTCGGTCTGCCAGTTGTTCGGGACGGAGGTGCAGGTGGAATACTGAACCGTCGGAGTTTATTATGAGTTCGGAAGGGGGAAACATGGGTAATGGTTAATGGTTAATGGTTAATGGTTAATGGTTAAGGAGAGGCGCTTTTTTTCGACATAACGACAAGACCGAGATGGCGAGATGTCGATAAGCGGCTATTGTTAAGGTTATCGTTAGCGTTATAATTAGGGGTTGAGTTCGAGTTTGCGGGTTTGTTTTTCTGCTTCGGAGGTTTCGTGGAGGAGTTGTTCGTATTGTTGTTCGAGTTGGAGGACTTGGGATTTGACGTAGGCGTTGTGGTTACGGTGGTAGGTGGCGCGTTGCTGTTCGAGGTTCTTGGAGATATCTTCGAGTTGTGCGAGTTTATTCTGCCAGAGTTCGCATTGTTTGCGGGCGGCGGCGGAGCGGAAGTCGGAGTAGTAATGGTAGGTTTTCTGGTCGTTGATGACGAGGGTGAAGTCGTAGGCACGCTGCTTGCGACTGGACTTCTTCATGTTGTCGAGAGTCTGGAGTGCCTGTTGGCGTTCGGCTGAGTTTGCCTTTGTCCAAGTACCGGTGATGGGACGCAGTTTGGCTGCTGTGATGACCTTGTTCTTGTCTTCGTTTTCGTAGTCGTACGGATGGCGTGAGGAGTTAGGTATGAAGATATAGATGCATACCTTGTCTGCAGGCTGGTAGCGGTCGGAGGCGAACCATCCGAGGTTTTTCTCTTCGTTGATGACCATCATGTAGTCGTTGGCATATGAGTTATACGGAAATCCGAGTGACTCAGCCTTGTAGTAGCGGTTGTCCTCATAGTCGTAGCGGGTGACGTAGAGGTCGTAGTTGCCCAGTCCGTCAAATGCACGTGCTGCGAAATAGAGTGTACTGCCATCGGGCATGAGGAACGGATAATTCATGTCGCCACTGACTCCGAGTCCCTCGACAAGCGACTTCTCCGTACGCTTCCCATTCTCCATATAGTAAGTGCAGAGTTGCAAACGTCCGTTTACATTATCCACGGAATAGAGGATATTACCGCGCTGAGTGAGGAACTCAGTATAGGTGCCGTCCTCAGACATGGTTACCTTACCTAGGTCGTCGGTGATATTGTAAGCCTGGAGGAACGACTTCTTATCGACAACGACAGTATCGATGACAAGCAGACGGTCGGTACCACGCAGAGCCTGCATACCACGGTTACTGCGTTCGAGTTGAGATTCCATAACCGAAACATCCTTTCTGCGACGCTTTGCCTGAGTGATTGCCTTCTTCAGTTTTTCCGAAGCCTCGGTAAACTTCATCTCGGATATCATAATGTCGTACTCATCAGTAGGCAACTGAATCGTAGGGTACGACTCCTGTGCCATTGCAGCGAACGGCAGGAGGGTAAGTTGTAAGAGGAATAAAAGCTTTTTCATATTTTAAGTTATTTTACAATCAGTTGGAGTTATTAAAATGATTATCAGAATTCTACTATTGTTATTCCCGCTCCACCTAGTTGGATATGCTCGTCGTGGAAATCGACCACAGAGGGTACGGTAGCGAGGTATTCGCGGATAAGAGTTTTCAGTATGCCGTTGCCCGTACCGTGAAGGATGCGGACACTGGCTACGTTGGCAACGATGGCATCGTCGATATAGGACGTGATGGTCTGAAGGGCTTCGTCACCACGCATACCACGTACATCAATATCCTGCGAAAAACTGAGAGTCTTGTTGCGTATCTCATCACGTGTCTGTGCAGAGATGAACGTAGCGGCACGCGGTTTCTCCTTCGGAGCCTTTGCAGGTTCGAGTCGGTCGAGAGCGACGTTTGTGATTACCGAACCGAAAGCAATCTGTGCCTCCTTCGAATTTATCTTCTTTATCAGTCCGGCAGTAGTAGTACCCTTGATGCGAGCGTAAGAGCCGATGGCAAGATGTATGATGTCGGATGGCTGAAGGCTGAGGGATGAGGAATGATGGCTGAGGGATGATGGCTGAGGACTGAGGGATGAAGGCTGACGGTCCTCCTTTTTCTTTTTCTCCTTACGGCGGCGGATTTTATCCATCTGGCGCTGGATGCGTTCTTCCATTGCTGCCTCGTCGACAGCGAGGAGTTCGGTCTTGAAGTCGTTATGTTCCTTACGGATGGAGCGCGTACGCTCCTTTTCCGCCTGAGCTTCCTTTATCTCACGGATGGTCTGTTCGATACGTGCATTGGCACGTTGCAGGAGTTCTTCAGCCTCGAGTTTTGCCTTGGCTATAATCTCCTTTTTCTGCTGACGGAGAGCGGCAACCTCCTGTTCGTAGCGCTCGATGGTCTGATCCATCTGTTTCTCCTGTGAATGGATGACCTGCCGTTTCTGTTCCCAGTAGCGTTTATCGCGCACTATGTCCTGCAGATACTTATCCGAATTGATATAATCCTTTCCGACTATCTCGGAGGCATCGGCTATGACATCCTCGGGAAGTCCTATCTTTCGTGCTATCTCGACGGCAAACGAACTGCCCGGATTACCTATCTGGAGTTGGAAGAGCGGTTGCATCTGCTGACGGTCGTAGAGCATGGCACCGTTCACGATACCGTCGGTATCCTGAGCCAGAAGTTTGAGATTCTGGTAGTGGGTAGTAATGACACCAAACGCCTTGTTGCGGTTGAACCGTTTCAGGACGGCTTCAGCTATGGCACCGCCAATCTGGGGTTCGGTACCCCCTCCGAACTCATCGATGAGTATGAGCGTAGCCTCGTCGGCATAACGCATCATGTGCTTCATATTATATAAATGTGAAGAATAGGTGGAGAGATCATCCTCGATTGACTGTTCGTCGCCGATATCGATGAATATATTGCTGAACACCCCTGCCACACTGCTTTTCGCCATTGGAATGGGCATTCCGCACTGAAGCATGTACTGAAGGAGTCCGACCGTCTTGAGGCATACCGACTTACCCCCGGCATTGGGTCCGGAAATGAGCAGTATGCGGTTCTGCTGTGAAAGCAGTATGTCGAGCGGAACCACCTTCTTCCCTTCGGAATGGAGTTTCATCTGCAGGAGCGGGTGAACAGCCAGACTCCAGTCGATATGATGCTTGTCGGAGATGGTAGGTTCGGTACTGTCGGTACGAATGGCAAACCGCG
This sequence comes from uncultured Bacteroidales bacterium, assembly GCA_902774005.1. Taxonomy (GTDB): domain Bacteria; phylum Bacteroidota; class Bacteroidia; order Bacteroidales; family Bacteroidaceae; genus Minthosoma. The sequence continues at coordinate 5,118 of CACYGK010000042.1, forward strand.
CCTTAGCCATGATGAAGTCGATGTCGGCAAGGAACTCATAACTGTAGAGGATATCGTCCACCTCGGGACGGATAGTATCGGTGAACTCCAGGAGGATACGCTTTATCTCATGGCGCTCGTCAGCCTCCAGTTCGCGGATGCGGTTGTTCGCCTCCACCACCTCAGCCGGTTCGATATATACCGTACGACCTGTATCCGACTCATCATGTACGATACCGCGAATCTTACGTTTCATGGCAGGAGCCACAGGGATGACCAGTCGTCCGTCGCGAAGTGTTGGTGCGATGTCCTTATCTACCAGTCTCTCGCTCTTAGCCGACTTCATGATACCGGAGAGAATGCGCGATATACTGCCTGCCGTCTGTGCCAGTTCCTTACGTATTGCAGCCAGAGTGGGTGATGCAGAGTCCTTCACGTTGCCGAACTTATCCAGAATCTGGTCGATGCGTTTCACCAGTTGCGGATAGGTCACTACCCCATCGCTCAGAGCATGGAGTGCAGGATATTTATATAATGTGTCCTCATCCTCGACAGCCTCCTCACCGTTTTCGTTCTTCTTGAGGAAAGCCACAATCAGTACGATGGTAGAGAGTGAACGCTGGAGGTCAAACAGCTCGGGTACGTCGAGGAACGTATTCTCGATGCGGATATGTTTCAGAGCGCTTCGAACATCGAAGAAATTCTGACTTGGGAAATCATCTTCCTGCAGGATGTGCACGAACTCCATGGTCTGACGCACGGCGGAACGTATCTGACGCACGTCGGTAAGGAATTCCATCTGCCCCACCCTTTCACGTCCGAGTGCGCACAGACAGGACTGCGACAAGAGGTCGCGCACCTTGTCAAACGATATCTTTTGTTCGAAATTCTTAGGATAAATCATCGTTGCTCTGAAAAACATTGCAAATTTATAACTAAATTACGACATAAGAAAGAAATAAATAGCTACCTTTGTCGGCGAAATAGAAAAATAACTAAAAAACATAATAACTATGAGTACAAAACAGAAGCGTTTCTTCCTTTCGGAAGACGAAATTCCCCGCAAGTGGTACAACATTCAGGCAGACATGGTAAACAAACCAATGCCTCCACTCAATCCAGTAACTAAAGAAGCACTGAAGCCGGAAGACCTCTTCCCTGTATTTGCAGAAGAGCTCTGCCGTCAGGAACTCGACCAGACGAATGCATGGATTGACATCCCAGAGGAAGTACGTGACATGTACAAATACTACCGTTCTACCCCACTCGTTCGTGCTTACGGACTGGAGGAGGCACTCGGTACACCGGCACATATCTACTTCAAGAACGAGAGTGTGTCGCCTGTAGGCAGTCATAAACTGAACTCAGCCCTGGCACAGGCATACTACTGCAAGAAGCAGGGTGTGACCAACATCACTACCGAGACAGGTGCCGGTCAGTGGGGAGCAGCCCTCAGTTACGCAGCCAAGGTATTCGGACTGGAAGCAGCCGTTTATCAGGTAAAAATCTCGTACAACCAGAAACCATACCGCCGCAGTATCATGCAGACTTACGGTGCACAGGTTACTCCGTCGCCTTCGATGTCGACCAAGGCAGGACGTAAGATTCTGACTGACGACCCAAACAACCAGGGTTCGCTGGGTACAGCTATCTCTGAGGCTATCGAACTCGCCATGAGTACTCCGAACTGCAAGTACACCCTCGGTTCGGTACTCAGTCACGTAACCCTCCACCAGACAGTCATCGGACTGGAGGCTGAGAAGCAGATGCAGATGGCAGGTGAATATCCGGACATCGTAATCGGATGTTTCGGTGGTGGTTCAAACTTCGGTGGTATAGCCTTCCCATTCATGCGTCATAACATCCTCGAAGGCAAGAAGACACGTTTCATAGCTGCCGAACCGGCAAGTTGTCCGAAACTGACTCACGGAGTATTCCAGTACGATTTCGGTGACGTAGCAGGTTACACACCGCTGCTGCCTATGTACACACTGGGTCATAACTTCATGCCGGCAAATATCCATGCAGGCGGTCTGCGCTACCACGGAGCAGGTGTCATAGTAAGTCAGTTGCTCAAGGACAAGATGATGGAAGCCGTAGATATCAAGCAGCTTGAGAGTTTCGAGGCTGGTACTCTGTTTGCAAAGGCAGAGGGTATCATCCCGGCTCCGGAAAGCTGTCACGCTATTGCTGCTGCTATCAACGAAGCAAAGAAATGCAAGGAGACAGGCGAGGAGAAGGTTATTCTCTTCAACCTCTCCGGTCACGGACTCATCGACATGGCTGCTTACGACCAGTATCTGTCAGGTTCGCTGCAGAACTATGAGTTCACCGACGAAGACGTGGCTGAGAATCTTAAGAAAATTGAGAAATATGTGTGATTAGTTTACCGTTTACAGTTTACGGTTTACAGTATAGCAAAACGGGATATGCGAGTGCATATCCCGTTTTGTTTATAGGAACTTGGAGGTGATACCTTTTCCGGAGGCGGCTACCTCTTCGGGAGTACCAGTGACTACTACTGTTCCACCGGCTTCTCCACCTTCGGGACCCATGTCGATGATGTAGTCTGCCTGTTTGATGACATCGAGGTTATGTTCGATGACGAGTACCGTATTCCCTTTTTCTACCAGACGGGTAAGGACATCCATGAGAATGCGGATATCTTCGAAATGGAGTCCGGTAGTCGGTTCATCTAATATATATAATGTGTTACCCGTATCGCGTTTCGACAGTTCGGTAGCAAGTTTGACACGCTGACTCTCACCACCCGAAAGAGTCGTGGAGGGTTGTCCAAGTTTGATGTATCCCAGTCCGACGTCCTGGATAGTCTTTATCTTAGTAAGAATCTGTGGTTGGTTCTCGAAGAACTCCACAGCCTGATTGATAGTCATATCGAGTACGTCGGCGATGCTCTTTCCACGGAAACGGACTTCGAGAGTCTCACGGTTATAACGTTTTCCGCGACATTCCTCACAGGGCACCAGTACGTCGGGCAGGAAATTCATGGCTATAGTCTTATAACCGTTTCCGCCACAGGTCTCGCAGCGTCCGCCTTTCACGTTGAACGAAAAGCGTCCGGGTTTGTAACCGCGAATCTTTGCTTCAGGCATCTCGATGAAGAGATTGCGGATGTCGGTAAACACACCTGTGTAGGTAGCAGGATTGGAACGTGGAGTACGTCCCAGAGGACTCTGATCGACACTCACCACCTTATCCAGATTCTCTATTCCCTCGATGCTCTCGTATGGCAGCGGGTCCTTCAGTGAGCGGTAGAAATGCTGAGAAAGTATAGGTTGGAGGGTTTCGTTTATCAAAGTCGATTTTCCGCTACCACTCACACCTGTCACAACAATCAGTTTGCCGAGAGGAATCTCAACAGTTACGTTCTTCAGGTTATTACCCGTAGCTCCGTGGAGTACGATACTCTTTCCACTACCCTTCCTGCGCGTCTTCGGTACGGTGATCTCACGTTCGCCGTTCAGGTACTGTGCCGTGAGAGTGTGAGTCTGGAGCATCTCGGCAGGAGTACCCTGGAACATCACCTCGCCACCGTTGCGTCCGGCTTTCGGTCCCATGTCGATGACATAATCGGCATTGAGCATCATGTCCTTGTCGTGTTCCACCACTACGACACTGTTTCCCTCATCGCGCAGAGTCTTGAGTGACTGAATCAGCCGGTCGTTATCGCGCTGGTGCAATCCGATGCTGGGTTCGTCGAGTATATAAAGCACATTCACGAGTTTGGCACCAATCTGGGTTGCCAGTCGTATACGCTGGCTCTCACCACCCGAAAGACTGACGCTGCTGCGTCCTAGCGAGAGGTAGTCGAGACCTACGTTGAGCAGGAATTCCAATCTGGCACGTATCTCCTTGATTATCTCCTCAGCCACAGCCTTCTGCTTTCCGCTCAGACGGTCCTCTATACCTTGAGTCCAGGCATACAGATTCTTCAGGTCCATCTGCGACAGTTCGTAGATATTCTTGCCATCGATGCGGAAATTCAGAGCCTCCTGGTTCAGGCGGGCACCATGACACTGGGGACAGGTAGTCTCGCTGTCGAACGAATCAGCCCATTTCTGTGCCGAAGCCGAAGTCTCAGCATCGCGCAGTTGTCTGATATATCGTGCAATACCCTCGTATTCAGTATAATAATCACTGTTGGTGTGAATCAGTTCGGCTTTGATGCATATACGTTCCTGACGACCATAGATGATTTCGCGTATAGCCTCGTCATCCATATCCTTGACGGGGGTATCTAGGTCGTATCCGTGTGCTGCGAGTACGGCTTCTATCTGCCAGAAGATGAAAGCCTTCTTCATCTTTCCGAGCGGAGCCAAGGCACCGTCAGCAACAGAGAGCCGGCGGTCGGGAATAATCTTATCCTCGTCGATAAGACTTACCACACCCAGTCCTTTGCAGTAAGGACATGCCCCCTGGGGTGAGTTGAACGAGAAATTATTGGGAGCCGGTTCGTGGTAACAAAGTCCGGTAGTTGGACACATCAGTTGTTTGGAATAGTATTTCAGTTGCTCGTTCCCCTGCTCTGCAATCATTATCTGTCCGTCGCCCATCTTCATTGCCACCTCTAGACTCTTCCTCAGTCGTTCGCCATCCTTCGCACTAACAGCCAGTTTGTCGACTACAACCTCGATATTGTGAGTCTTGTAACGGTCCAGTTTCATACCCGGAGCAACCTCCACTATCTCACCATCGACACGTGCCCACAGATAGCCCTTCTTCGTGATGCTCTCGAAGAGTTCGCGGTAGTGTCCCTTTCGGCTCCGCACCATAGGTGCAAGGATATAGATACGGCGCCCTTCGTAATTCTCCAGGATGAGTTGTTGTATCTGTTCCTCGGTATATTTCACCATCTTCTCACCCGTAACGTAACTGTATGCCTCACCGGCACGTGCAAAGAGCAGTCGGAGGTAGTCGTATATCTCGGTTACGGTTCCCACGGTGGAACGCGGGTTTCGGTTGACGGTCTTCTGTTCGATACTTATGACAGGTGACAATCCGCTAATCTTATCAACGTCAGGACGTTCGATGTTTCCTAGGAAATTGCGGACATAAGCAGAGAACGTCTCGATATAGCGTCGCTGACCCTCAGCAAAGAGAGTATCGAAGGCAAGCGACGACTTACCGCTTCCGCTCAGTCCGGTGATTACCGTCAGACTGTTGCGCGGAATCTGCACGTCCACATCCTTCAGGTTATGGACTCTCGCTCCTTCAATCCGTATTTCGTTGCTTGTCTGCTTAGTTTGAGTTTCCATCCGTTTCCTGATCCGAAGTATATCCCTTCAACACGTTGATAGCTTTCTTTATCTTGTAAAACACTCCGTCGCTGCCTTCAGCCACGAGGTTTATGAAATAAACACCGTCCTTTGCCACCCTGCCTCCGATATATCCGTCCCAGATGCAGAGTTTGTTGCCCGACGACTTCTCGTGGGCAAGTGCCTGTGCCATGTCGCACGATGCAATCTTCTTTCCCCAGCGGTTGAAGAGGACGGCATTCAGTTTGACGATCGACTTGCAGGTGACGAACAGGTAGTCGTTCTTATCGTCGCCGTTGGGTGAAATGCCGTCGGGACAGGTAAGTGACGACTCAGGTACGGTAAATGTGATTGGGTCGATATCATCCACGTCCACCGTCACACCGCCCAACTGGTAGCTGTAAGCGAAGCGCAGACTGTAAGTACCCGTATCGTACACGTCGAACGAAGTGTCTTCTGTGTCGCGCCTTATCAGCAGACTCTCCGAACCACTCACCACCTTGCTGAGTTTCCATTCGTAATAGACCGTCGTAGTACCTACGTTCGACATCTTTCCGTAGCATTCGATATGGAGCGGAGCCTCTTCCGAAAAGTTCTCTCCGGCATTCACGGTCTTCGTCGAACCGTCTTCCTTGGTTACGTACTCTGCAACGGGTGCAGCGCTTGGTACTGTCTGAGCCCACAAGTGGGTAGTCAGCGTACACATTATTAATATATATAGACAGCGTTTCATGTTCATTTCGGTAATTCTGCGCGAAGTTACGAAGAAATTTAGATTTTTCACTTTTCACGTTTTACTTTTCGCTCTAAATGTCATAACTTTGCATCATTAAACAAATAAAGAAATGAAGAAACTTATCTTTTCATACCTGCTGATGCTTGCAAACGTATGTATGATGAACGCGCAGGAGTATGTTTGCAACACAGAACAGATTCACGTGGCAGTCATCATGCCGTTCGACCTTGACAATAATGCAAAGAGTATAGAATCGAAGAAGGCGCTCGACTTCTACAAGGGTATTCTCCTTACTGTCGATTCGATGAAGCATGCCGGAGTGAATATCGACGTACTGGCTCTCGACGAGGGTTACGGAGACAACTCTAAAATCACATCTGTCATTCAGCACCCCTTCCTCAAGGAAGCCGACGTCATCATCGGTCCGGGACGCAATGCCAACATCAGTCCGCTGACTACCTTTGCCCAGCTCAACCATGTTCCGCTCGTAGTACCGTTTACCAATACTCCGGGTATTCCGGAAGGCAAACCGTATGTATTCCAGTGCAACACGAAGCACGCAGCCCACTACACCAAGGTATTCAACCGTTTCGTGAAGATGCACGGCAATGAGAACATCCTGTTCGTCAACATGAACGACAGTCATAGCGGTCCGTTCACGGCGGAGTTCACAAACCATCTGACAGAGAACGCCATTCCTTACCATCATGTTGACTTCTCCGAATTTGACGACCATCTTTTCGAACTTATGGACTCTACACGCAACAACATACTCGTTCCTTCATCGCCTACAGCAAAGGCATTCGATATGCTCTGTCTGAAACTCGACGACATGAAGATTCTCGACAAATACCAGGTTCAGCTCATCGGTACTCCCGAGTGGCAGACCCTTCCGGCAAAGAGTCAGAAGAGCATGTACCGCTACAGGGCTACGTTCTTCACGGGTTATTATAACAACAACCTGTCATCACGCACTAAGGCATTCATCAGCAAATTCAACGACGCCTTCCACCACGAGCAGTACGGCAGTTATCCGCGCTACGGAGAGATGGGACACGACATCTCGGCATTCTTCCTTACTGCTATCCAGCGCTACGGCAACCAGTTATTCAAGAATATACAGCACCACGACTACAACTCGCTGCAGTTGCCGCTCCATTTCGTACGCGACAACGAGAACAGCGGATTTACCAACCAAGCCACATACATTATTTATTATAAGCCGGAGGGTGACGTCATCCTCAGCACATTCTAATGCGGTTTTCCTTGCGCACATATTCCGTCATTGCCGCACTCTGCCTGTGTACTGCCGCAGCAGCTCAGGTAGGTCAGCATCGTTCCGACTTAGCCATCGGAGCCTCTGTCGGCTGGGATTTGAACCGCAAGAACTTCGTACCTAAAATCAAGCAGACCTACCTGCAGTCACCCCTCATCGGATTTGCCGCACGTTACATCTGCGAGAAGTACTTCACCTGTATAGCCGGTGTCCAGGCAGAGGTCAACTACAACAACCTGGGTTGGAAGGAAGTGATTGATGACGGTTCGGACAACACCTACTCGCGCCATCTCCACTATATCGAAGTACCTATCATGATGCAGATGGGATGGGGTCGCGAAGTACGCGGACTGAAATTCGTCTTCATGGCTGGTCCGCAGTTCGGGTTCCTCATCGGTGACAAAGCCAATCCGGGTGGTAGCGGCACATGGGACACGTCGAAGCGTCCGCAGGGTGTCACCTATCAGTACGATCACGACCCCGACAACTGGTTCGACTACGGAATTGCTGCCGGATTGGGTGTCGAACTCTCCACTGCCATCGGGCATTTCATACTCGAAGGACGCTACTATTACGGATTGGGTGATGCTTACGACAACAGTAAGAAAGGATACTTCAGTCGCTCTGCAAATCAAACCATACAAGCCAAACTGACCTACATGATAGACATAATTCGTACAAAAAACTGCATTAGGAAGTAAAAAAATGCGAAAATATTTGCACGGAATAAAATAAAAGCATAAATTTGCCATCGAACAACAAACAAAAGCGCACATTGACATAAAAAGGAGTCGGGGGATAAGGATCGATCGGGATACTCATCAAATTATTACTGAAAACCGAGAACGCATTTAACTAATGGCGGGCCACGCCCCTGTCGCCAGGTCTTCGAGCCTGGAGTTTCGGCAGTTAAGGTAACTCTTCGAGTCGGTGGATTACAAAGGTTAAAGTAGCACTCAAATCTTATATTACTCGGAGTTTCATCACATCTCCTCCCCGACCCTTCGCTATAACGACAAGGAGGCAATCAAAACTAAACAATTGACTGTCTCCTTGTTTTTGTGTTAAAACTAAAACCATACATACATATGAAAAGACTGACCCTTTCACTACTCCTTGCATCGGCACTGACAGCCCATGCTCAGCAGACATTCCGATTCGGCACCTACACCTCGCCTCAAGGTCGCACCTACCAGGTTGACAGCCAGAGTTTCATCATCGACGGCATGCCCGTCATTCCTGTCATGGGCGAAATCCATTATTCGCGCGTACCGGAACGCGACTGGCGACGTGAAGTGCGCAAGATGAAAGCCGGTGGCATCACGACCATCGCCACTTACGTCTTCTGGATTCACCACGAAGCCGAGCAGGGCAAGTGGGACTGGAGCGGAAACCGTAACCTCCGTCGTTTCGTGCAGATATGTGGCGAAGAAGGTATGTACGTAGTGCTGCGCGTAGGTCCGTTCTGTCACGGAGAAGTATATCAGGGAGGCTTTCCCGACTGGGTAGTCGAAAACTCAATAAATAATCCGAAGGAGTGGAAACTGCGTACTTTAGCCCCGGGCTTCATCGAGGCTACGACCAACCTCTACAATAATATCTTTGCACAGGTGAACGGTCTGCAATGGAAAGACGGCGGTCCCATCGTAGGCATGCAGATCGAAAACGAGTGCCGTGGTCCGTGGCCCTACTACTCTCGTCTGAAACAACTGGCACAACAGGCAGGCTTCGACCTACCCTTCTACACCCGTACCGGTTGGCCCAAACTTAACGGGAAAGAAGTATTCGGCGAGATGCTTCCACTCTACGGCGACTATGCCGACGGATTCTGGGACCGTTCCCTCAAAGACATGCCAGGCGACTATCCCAAAGCATTCATCATGAAGAGCACACGTCTTTCGGCAGTAATAGCTACTGAGACTTTCGGTACCAATCAGGATACGAAGATGGAACAGAAAGACCTTCAGTATCCTTACCTCACCTGCGAACTCGGAGGCGGAATGATGCAGGCATACCACCGTCGCATCAACATGTCGGGCAACGAAGTCAAACCGCTTGCCATCTGCAAACTCGGTTCCGGTTCCAACCTCCCGGGCTACTATATGTATCACGGTGGTACGAACCCCTACAACCCAAAGCATACTATGGCAGAGACACAGAACTCACGTGCCACCAACCATAACGACATGCCTTATATGTCGTACGACTTCCAGTGCCCGCTCGGTGAGATGGGACAGCCCCTGCCTGCAGCCTACCACTCCTCACGTCTGCTCCATCAGATGCTTGCCGACTGGGGCAGCGAACTGGCACGTATGGATATCGACACACTCTCCGAACACTACAGTCGTCGCGGATCGTTCGAGTTCTTCAACGACTACGTACGCATCCTGAACGAAGACGGACAGTCTTACTGCACACTTCGTGACTACAGCATCGCAGGCAACCGCATCGACTGGACTACCGTCGAACCGTTCTGCAAAACTGACGATACCATTTACTTCATCGAGATTCAAGGCAAGCGTCCGCAACTCTCCGTAAACGGCAAGAAATACACGGCAAAACTCAACAAGCCCTTCCTTGCCGGAGGACTTAACCTCTGCGTACTTTCTAAGGACAAAGCATATACAGCATTCAAGATTGACGGACGTCTGCAATACGCTCAGCATCAGGGCATCCTCTACAAAGACGGCGAACAACTCGTAGAGGAATACTGGCAGACTATCCCCGGAGTATCCATCTCGGCACAGCAGACTCAGCAGGCAGCAGCTCCGCGTAAAGTAGAGATGGGAGTACAGAAAGTAGCAGCCATGCCTGCTGACAGCGACTTCGACCATGCAGCCGTATGGACTCTGCCTGCCGAACAACTGGCACAATACGCAGACCGTGCCGACGACATCTTCCTGAAGATAAACTACCAGGGCGACGTAGCACGCGTATATGCCGACGGCATACTCGTAGCCGACAACTTCTGGAACGGCAAATCCATGCTCGTACGCCTTTCCGACATCATAGGTCATCGTGCCGAACTGCGCATCCTGCCCCTCTCAGCCGACTACCCCATCTACTTCCAGGAGCCGCAGCGCAATATCCTGAAGCAAGCTCCTAACGGCATCCTCCTCTCCCTCGACTGAACTAAAAAAGAGGATGCGTGTGCATCCTCTTTTCGTTTATTTAAATCTTTATCTTCTTGCCTTGAACGATGTAGATTCCTGGTGAGAGTCGCTGGCGCCAAGTGCCGTCCTGCACTTGCTCCTCGTTTGCAACCTTGCGACCTGAAAGGTCATATACTCCGTCGCCATACTCCTGCATCTGCTGACCCTGCTCTTCGTCCTGGAACTCTTCTTCCAATTCATCATCATCGAAGATAAGCGGAACGAACTGCGGTATATTAGCAACCTTACGGGACTTGGCACTTCCACCTACTCCGGATGCACGGTAATATACCTTGTTGTGAAGAACATAACGGTTGTTTCTTTGCCACAAAGACTGCAATGCATCGTGTTCTTTGTTCGGTGTTGCATTGATATAGAACCCGACGCCAGTAGTAGCTGATTCAACCAGAGGAGCAGTAACAACACCAGTACTACGATCTATAGTCACATTTGCACTGGTAAACGGCAGTCCCATAGTATAAGCATCGTGTGAAGAATCAAGAGCCAATAACTGCTCCAGATATGTACCCTTAAGATCTGTAGAAATTGTTGATACCGTAGGTGAAGTTGACGGGAGAGTCAATGTCACTATATTACTTTCATCTGTTGTACGGATGATGACAGGTGTACCTGCTGGTACAAACTTACCTTCAGGATAGTCCACTGCATTG
>CACYGK010000043.1 GCA_902774005.1 uncultured Bacteroidales bacterium
CTTGGCGACGGCGCAGATGTGCTGCTCAGCGGTGTGAATATCTCCACAGTGGGCTATTGCATTAAGTGTGAAGGTGATGCTACCATCACCCTGAAAGACGGTAAGGAGAATACGCTAAACAGCACGCATAACCTCGAAACTTGGGGTGCTGCTCTTTGGGCCGGAGGAGAGGGCAAAACGCTCACCATCCAGGGCGAGACACTGGGCACGGGTTCACTGACCGCTCAGGGTAGCCATAGTTGTGCCGGCATCGGTGCAAACAATGCATATCCATGCGGCAATATCGTCATTAAAGGTGGCGTCATCACCGCTCGCGGCGGCTTCCAGGCAGCCGGCATCGGCGGAGGTTCTCGCAGAACCTGCCAAAGCATCACCATCACCGGCGGCATCATCGATGCAGCGGGTGGCAAGAATGTTGGCAGTGGCTTCAGCGGAGCCGCCGGCATCGGCTACGGCTACGATTCCCGTTGCTGGGATATTGTCATCACCAACGGCGTGAAACGTCTGACTGCCACAAAAGGAGACGGTGCAGCGTGGTGCATCGGCACCGTTGGCTACACCGGAGAATACTCGGGCGGTCAGTTGAATGTCAACGGCATGGTATATTCGGACGGCTCAACAGCCTACAGAGACTACGAACTTTTCAAGCGCGACAAGATTACACTCGCCAGCCTCACCCAAGGCAGCATCAACAGCGACCGGACGGAGATGAAGGAGGACGAGACGTGGATTATCATGGGTGACGGCAACACTACGTCTGACCAGATATGGATTGCAGACGGTGCCACCGTATGCCTGAGCAAGGTAAACATCAGCAACGAAGCCTTTGCCGTCTGCTGTCTGGGTGATGCCGACGTCATACTGATGGAAGATACGGAGAATACGCTGACCAGTACGGGCACATCGGGAATGGTGTATACATATCCTGCACTCTGGGTTGGTGATGCCGGCAAGACACTCCGTGTCTCAGGTAAGGGTTCGCTGACGGCTCAGGGCGGATATTATTGTACCGGCATCGGTGGCGGTAGATTGAACAGCAGCTATACATGTGGCAACATCATTATTGACGGCGGCAACATCAATGTCACGGGCGGCGGAGAAGCTCCAGCTATCGGTTGCGACTTTAACGGCAAATGCGGCAACATTACGATTACCGGCAACGTACAGAATCTGCGTGCTATAAGGGGTGTAAATGCAATGCATTGTATTGGTAAGAGCTCTGCTTACAGCCAACCCGGCACGGTGACCATCGACGGCCTCAGCTATTGGAACGGCAGCAGCTACGTCAACGGCGGTGAGAGCTATCTGGATCAGAACGAGTTCCGCTTCGAGCAGCTCGGCAACGAGGATGCCGTTGCTCTCTCCGGCATCAGCACGATGTACAAGGGCGACGGCACGCCAAAGAGCGGCAGGATTACCGTTCAGAATGGCGCCATCGCCACGCTGGACGGCGTAAACATCAGCAATGAGTGGTGTGTGAAATGCGACGGAGCGAGCACCGTCATTCTGAAAGACAAGACCATGAACACGCTGACGGCTACAGATTATTATCCTGCGCTCTGGGTGGGCAACAAGGAAGACGGCTGCAACCTCACTCTTAAGGGCAAGGGTGCGCTGAAGGCCCAGGGTGGCAACCAGCATGTGGCTATCGGCAGCGCCAGAAATACAGGCAAGACCTGCGGCGACATCACCATCCTGGGCGGCATCATCGATGCCAGAGGTGGCACCAATGCGGCAGCCATCGGCAGCAGCTATGATGCATCCTGCGGCGACATCACCATCAGCGGTGATGTGACCTGTCTGGTGGCAAAAAGAGGAGCAGAGACCGTCTACGACTGCATCGGAAACAGTAACTATGTCTCCAAGTGCGGCACGGTGACCATCAACGGCGTGCAGTATTGGGACGGCTCAATTTACGTGAATGATGGTGGACAATACCTTAGAATCAATGGTCTGGCGCTCCTGAAAGCTAACGAGGGTGAAACAGGTGAATACTGGACAACATTCTATTATGATGCTTGCAATTTCCAGGCTCCCGAAGGTACACAAGTGTTCAAGGCCGCTCTCGAGGGTACCTCACTTACTATCTCTCCCATCAACGACCGCGTAGTGGACAGCAGTCAGGGCGTGATATTGAAGAGTGGGTCTGCAAACATCTTAATGCCTTATCGTAATTATAGCGCTGCAGCTGGTAGTTACGACGGTAACGACCTGATAGGTACGATGAGTACTATCACTAATCCAGGCAACGCTTATGTTCTCAACAAAGGTTCGCAGGGCATAGGCTTCTACAAACTCAGCGAAAGCGGAATAATTACCGCAGGCAAGGCATATCTGACGTATTCAGCAAGTTCTGCCAAGGGATTCTTCCCTTTTGATACCGTTACTGGAATGGAGACGATGTTTGATGTAAGAAGTAAGATGGCTGATGTATGGTATGACATGAGTGGCAGAAAACTGGACGCTAAGCCTACCAGACGAGGCTTCTATATTGCTAATGGACAGAAAGTATTCATCAAATAATACAAGGAGGACACAACTATGATAAAGAAAAAATATATTAAACCTACAACGCAGATTGTGGAAATACAACAACGCACGACCATCCTCATCAGTAGCCCGGATGAATATGGCATGAACAACGAACTCATAACCGATGATATCTATATAGTGGAAGAAGGATGGTAAAAAAATAATATTCTATTCTGATATTTCCCCGATGTCTTTTACAGATGTCGGGATTTTTTTTGAGAGAAGTTTAAATTACTGTTGATAACCTGTGGATAATGTTGATAAATGTAAAGTTATTAACAAAAGGAGGGGTGTGTTTTCTATGATATTAACAGACCATAAAAAGGTTATAAATTTTTATTATTTGGAAATAAACAGGAAAAAGTGGAGTTATTAACATGGTAAGGGCTGAAAAGTTATCCACAATGGAGTTATCTACAGGATGTTGATAAATGTAAAGTTATGTATGATTGTCAAATAGTTAGGTGATTCAAAGATGTTGATAAGTGTAAAATAAATAAGGGCTGAAATGTTGACAATTAAATATGCAAGAACTTTAACATTTTATTATCGACATATCAACGGACTATAATCATCTACATAGTTATTAAAGAAAGAAGAAATAAAAAAATTATTATTAATGATAACTAACTGGGAGTTGAAGTGGAATTATAAAAAATCTTAAGTATTTGGCATTTTGATGATATAATAGCTATCTTTGTCGAAATATTTGAAAAACGTATATGGGACGAGTTATTATTATTGGTGCCGGAGGTGTTGCTTCGGTAGCAGCTCATAAGGTGGCACAGAACAAGGATGTGTTTACTGATATAATGATTGCGTCGAGGACAGAATCGAAATGCAGGACTCTGGCTGATGCAATTGAAAGTAAGGGACTGAGAACAAAAGGCAGTATAAAGACTGCAAGGGTGGATGCTGATAATGTTGATGAACTGGTAAAGCTGTTCAATGAGTTCCGTCCAGATATCTGTATGAATCTGGCATTGCCTTATCAGGACCTGACTATTATGGAAGCTTGTCTGCAGGCTGGTGTGAATTATCTTGATACTGCCAATTACGAACCGAAGGACGAGGCTCATTTCGAATATTCATGGCAATGGGCATTCAAGGAGAGATTTGAAAAGGCAGGACTGTGTGCTATATTGGGTTGTGGATTTGACCCAGGTGTGACAAGTATTTATACTGCATACGCAGCTAAGCATCATTTCGATGAGATTCAATATCTCGATATAGTGGATTGCAACGCAGGAGATCACCATAAGGCTTTTGCTACGAATTTTAATCCGGAAATAAATATCCGTGAGATTACTCAGAAAGGTCTTTACTGGGAAAACGGAAAATGGGTTGAAACCGAACCGCTTGAAATTCATCAACCTCTGAACTATCCGGAAATTGGTCCGAAGGAGTCGTACCTTCTGCATCATGAAGAGATAGAATCATTGGTTAAGAACTATCCGACAATAAAGCGTGCAAGGTTCTGGATGACTTTCGGCGAACAATATCTGAAACATCTTGATGTTATTCAGAATATAGGTATGTCGCGTATAGACGAAATTGAATACCAGGCTGAAGCAGCTGACGGAAGCGGTCCTGTGAAGGTGAAGATTGTACCTCTGCAGTTCTTGAAGGCTGTACTGCCTAATCCTCAGGAACTGGGTGAGAACTACGAAGGACAGACGAGTATTGGTTGCCGCATTCGTGGACTGAAAGACGGAAAGGAACATACATATTATGTATATAATAACTGTAGTCACAGGGCTGCATACGAAGAGACAGGTATGCAGGGAGTTTCATATACGACCGGTGTACCGGCTATGATTGGTGCGATGATGTTCCTCAAAGGATTGTGGAGCAGACCTGGAGTATGGAATGTTGAGGAATTTGATCCAGATCCGTTCATGGAACAACTGAATATCCAGGGTCTTCCATGGCATGAGATACATGATGGAGATTTGGAGTTGTAAAAACCAAATTTCAACTTATAACTTTTAACTTTTAACTTATAACTTTTTTACAAAGTAAAAACATATGGCAAATGCAGATAAATTAAAGGCGCTTCAGGCAGCTATGGACAAGATTGAAAAGAATTTTGGTCATGGCTCGATTATGAAGCTTGGAGAGAGAGTTACTGATGCAGTAGATGTAATACCTACGGGTTCCATCGGATTGGATATGGCACTCGGAGTAGGTGGTTATCCGAAAGGAAGAATTATAGAGATATACGGTCCGGAATCGTCAGGTAAGACTACGCTGACTATCCACGCTATAGCTGAATGTCAGAAGCAGGGAGGTATATGTGCGTTCATAGATGCTGAACATGCTTTCGACCCTATTTATGCTGAGAAACTCGGTGTACAAATTGATGACCTTCTGATTTCACAACCGGATAACGGAGAACAGGCTCTTGAGATTGCTGACCAGCTGATACGTTCGGCTGCTATCGACCTTATCGTCATCGACTCCGTTGCAGCTCTTACTCCAAAGGCTGAAATAGAAGGTGATATGGGAGAAAACAAGGTGGGTCTGCAGGCACGACTCATGTCGCAGGCTCTTCGCAAACTGACTGCAAGTATTGCAAAGACGAATACGGCTTGTATCTTCATCAACCAGTTGAGAGAGAAGATAGGTGTGATGTTCGGAAATCCTGAAACCACAACAGGTGGTAATGCCCTGAAGTTCTACAGTTCGGTACGTATCGATATCCGCAAGGGTCAGGCAATAAAGAACGGTGATGAAATTATAGGATATGAGACACGTGTGAAGGTAGTGAAGAACAAGGTTGCTCCTCCATTCCGCAAGGCAGAATTCGATATTATGTTCGGCGAAGGTGTTTCAAGAATGGGTGAAATAATAGATATATGTACAGGAGCCGGTATAATACGGAAGTCGGGTTCGTGGTTCAGTTATGGTGAACAGAAGATTGGTCAGGGACGCGATGCCGTGAAGAAAGTACTTGAGGATAATCCTGAACTCTGCGACGAACTGATAGAAAAGATTAAGGATTATCAGTTGCATCCGGAGAACTATCAAAAAGTGACAAAGGAATCAAAAAAAGATAAAGAATAAATTGCTATGAAAAAGAACATTATTATGATGTTGGCTGCATGCCTGATGTCGGCTGCAACCTACGCTCAGAACAAAGACGGTTACCCGATTACTCAGGTGCCGTTCACAAGTGTTAAGGTAACCCAGAACACATTCTGGGGACAACGCCTTGAGGCAAGTCGTAACGTAACTATTCCGCTGGCTTTCAGCAAATGTGAGGAAACAAACAGATATGAGAACTTCTCACGTGCTGCTCAGCATATCAAAGACCCGAGCGTGGTATTTGAAATAGATCAGAAGGCTTACAGTTTTGACGATACCGACCCATACAAGACCCTTGAGGGTGCGAGCTATCTGATGCAGACTTATCCGAACGCTACGTTCAAGGGTAAGAAACTGGATGCTTATTGCGACTCGGTAATCGCCGTTATTGCAAGTGGACAGGAACCAGACGGATATCTGAATACGTTCCGTACGATGAATCCGGAACATCCGCACAACTGGGAAGGACCTACACGATGGAGCAAGGTAGAGGACCTGAGTCATGAGTTCTATAACCTGGGTCACCTCTGTGAGGCTGCCGTAGCTCATTATTATGCAACAGGAAAGAAGAACTTCCTTAATATCGCTATAAAATATGCTGATTGCGTATATCGTGAGGTAGGTAAGAATCCGGGTCAGGCACATGTGGTTCCGGGACATCAGATTGCAGAGATGGGTCTGGCAAAACTCTATCTGGCTACAGGTGACAAGCGTTATCTGGAACAGGCTAAGTATTTCCTCGACGAACGTGGAAAGACAACCATCAAAACCCAGTATTCACAGAGTCACATGCCTGTAATCGATCAGGACGAGGCTGTGGGACATGCCGTTCGTGCAGGATATATGTACGCAGGTATGGCTGATATTGCAGCTCTTACAGGTGATAAGGAATATATCGCTGCTATCGATCGTATATGGGATAATATCGTAAGTAAGAAGTACTACATCACCGGTGGTGTGGGTGCTACGGCTTCGGGTGAGGCATTCGGAAAGAACTACGAACTGCCTAACATGTCGGCTTATTGTGAGACTTGTGCTGCTATTGCTCAGGTATATCTCAACTACCGACTCTTCCTCCTGCATGGCGATTCGAAGTATTATGACGTTCTGGAACGTACCCTCTACAACGGTGTGATAAGTGGTATCAGCATCGACGGTGGTACTTTCTTCTATCCGAACCCGTTGCAGTCGATGGGTCAGCACCAGCGTCAGCCTTGGTTCGGTTGTGCATGTTGTCCAAGTAATGCTGCACGTTTCATCCCTTCACTTCCTCAGTATATATATGCTGTAAAGGATGATGCACTCTATATCAACCTTTTCAACGGAAATACCGTAAATACAAAGGTGGCTGGAAAGGCTGTCACCCTGGAACAGGAAACCAACTATCCATGGAACGGCGACGTAACCATGAACATCAAGAAAGGTAGCGGCAAGTTCGCACTTAAGATCCGTATTCCGGGATGGGTACGTGGAGAAGTGGTTCCGAGCGACCTCTATACATTCGTTGACGGCAAGAACCTCGGATATAGTGTAAAGGTGAATGGTGAGGAGGTTACAAGTGATCTGCAGCAGGGTTATTTTGTAATTGACAGAAAGTGGAAGAAGGGTGACCAGGTAACTGTACACTTCGATATGGCTCCACGTGTAGTACGTGCCAACGGAAAGGTGACTCAGGACAAGGGTCGCGTAAGTATCGAGAAAGGTCCTATCGTTTATTGTGCTGAGTTCCCAGATAATACATGTGACGTACTTTCAGTACTGCTGAACCAGGAACCTAAGTTTACTGACGGAAACGTAACTATTGCCAATACTACTATTCCGACACTTATTACTGATGCTCAGACTCTGAACTTCGATAAGGGCGGACGACTGGTAACTGCTGACGAACGTCTCACTCTCATTCCTTACTATGCATGGAACCACCGCGGACCAGGTAAGATGACTGTCTGGATTCCAATCGACCTGAGTGCTACTACTCCTGCCCAGCCTGCAAGTATAGCAAGCGAAAGTAAAGTATCGGCTTCGAAGAAGCGTCTGCCGGCTCTCTCGGCTATCAACGACCGTTTGGTACCAAGTGACGGCGACGACCGTTCAGTACCTTATACCCACTGGTGGCCTGCAAAGAACACTACAGAGTGGTTGCAGTACGACTTCAAGGAACCGGCTACCGTAAGTACCTCGACTGTTTATTGGTTTGACGATGGTCCTTGGGGCGGTTGCCGTGTACCGAAGAGTTGGAAGGTATATTATAAGGACGAAGCTGGAAACTGGAAAGAGGTGGAGAACCCATCCAACTACGGAACCGTGAAGGGTGCGCCGAATACCGTAAACTTCAAGCCTGTAAAGACTTCGGCAATGAAACTGGAAATCGTTCAGCCGGCAGACTTCAGTTGTGGTGTGTTTGAATGGGCGGTGAAGTGATAGTTTACTGTTTACAGTTTACAGTTTACAGTTTACAGTTTATGTTTTAAGAGTTTAAAGAGTTTAAGAAATTTAAGAAATAGATTATGTCAGAATTTAATTACAATCGCGATTACAATACTGCCGCATATCATGATAGCGGAGTATCGACGGCTGTGGCTGAGAATTCAGTCTTCAGAAATGTATATCTGTGGATGTGTGGTGCTCTCACCATCACAGGTCTTGTAGCTTATTACGTGGCTTCGAACCCAAGTGTTATGTATTCTATTTTCAGCCGAACCCCGATGATATTCTACGGATTGCTTATTGCTGAATTCGTACTGGTTATTGCACTTACGGCTGCAATCAATAAGATTTCAGCTCTTACGGCTACACTTATGTTCCTGCTTTATTCCGTGATAAACGGGGTTACGCTTTCGGCTATCTTCGTCATTTATACCATGGGTTCGATAGCTACGGCTTTCTTCGTGACGGCTGGTACGTTCGGAGCTATGGCAATATACGGAAGTGTGACCAAGACCGACCTCACAAAGGTAGGAAACATCTGTATTATGGGTCTGATTGGTATCATCATCGCTGCACTCGTGAATATCTTCCTTAAGAACGAGATGATGGAGATGATTATTTCTATCGTTGCCGTTCTGGTATTCGTAGGACTTACAGCTTACGATACGCAGAAGATTAAGCAGATGCTCTGGAATGCCGAGGTGAATGACACGACTCAGAAACTGGCTGTTCTGGGTGCTCTCACACTCTATCTCGACTTCATCAACCTCTTCCTTCAGATTCTCCGTCTGTTCGGCAACAGAAGAAGCTAAGATTATTCTTCCTTGATGGCTTTCAATCCCTGGCGATAGATTTCGAGTGACGGATTGACTATCTGGAAGTATTCGTTCATATCCCACAGGTCACGAGCCAAAAGTGCTTTCAGCTGTATGCGAAGTACTGGCATCGTGGCCTGAAGCATTGAATCGGTATATTGTATCTTGGCTTCCTTGGCACGTTCGAGGGTCAGATCTATCAGTTCCTGCGGCACTTCAAATCCATCCTTATAACGCCCAAATCCCTCGATCATGTCAGCAGGGTCGTACTGTTTGTTCTCTATCTTTTTTGCCTTGGCTTTGCGATAAGCTTCGATGTTATACTGCTTTATGAGTTGTTTGCGGTATTTCTCGAGGTAACGCAAGGTTGCCTGTATAATACAGCTCTTGGCTGCCAATTCGCGATAGAGGCGCGTATAAATGGTTGTATCGAGGGGCACATATACGTCGGGCATGATTCCTCCACCACCATATACTATACGTCCGCCCTTGGTGGTGTATTTCAACGAATCGGGGAAATGGATACTGTCGGCTGACATGAGTTCGCCGCTGTTCAGACGTTCCATCATGTCGTTGTCGTACGATTTGCGGTCACCCTTCACGTATGGTTTCTGGAAACAACGTCCCACAGGCGAATAATAGTGGGCGATGGTAAGACGAATCAAGGAACCGTCGGGAAGGTCGATAGGACGCTGGACGAGTCCTTTACCGAAGGTACGACGACCTACGATGATACCTTTATCGTTGTCCTGGATGGCTCCTGAGAGGATTTCGGCTGCACTGGCTGTATATCCGTCCACAAGGATGACAATCTTGTCGATATTCATCTTGCCTGCCTCGGCATGGTATTCGTGACGACCGGTTGTGCGTCCCTCGGTATATACTATCATCTCACCGTTGGAAAGGAACTCGTCGGAGAGTTCGACAGCCGACTGGAGGAATCCGCCACCGTTGCCCTGAAGGTCGATGATGATATTCTTCATGCCCTGACTGATGAGGTCGGTAGCGGCACGGACGAATTCGGCATGAGTGGTCTGTCCGAACGAGCTGATACGTATGTAACCTGTCTTGTCGTCAATCATGTAAGCTGCGTCGATGGTGTAGAGAGGTATCTTGTCGCGCGTTACGATGAACGTCTGCACACCTGGTACTCCCTGACGGATTACACCCAGTTTCACTTTCGTACCCTTTGGTCCGCGAAGACGTTTCATGGTCTCGGCTCTCGACATCTTCACTCCGGCTATGGCTGTGTCGTTGACGGTCACAATCTTGTCACCGGCTATGATACCAACTTTCTCTGACGGTCCACCGCTCGTAGGTTGGATCACAACGAGAGTATCTTCGTTGATGTTATATTGTACTCCTATACCCTCGAACGAGCCTTGTAGGGGCTCATTCAGGGCTTGTACGTCCTTTGCAGGGGTGTATTGCGAATGGGGGTCGAGTTCCTTCAACATTCCCCTTATGGCATCCTCCACGAGCTTCGACTCGTTGACCGTATCCACATAGAGTTGTTTGATAGCACTCTGGGAGTATATCATCTTACGAATTTGCGTTTCGTCGAAACCTGCATTTCGCTGGGCTGATGCTGATAGCGAACAAAGGAGAAGTGCTGTCAGCAGTTGTGCCACGTGAAACAATTTATTCTTTTTCATTCCTTGGTTAGGGTAAAAATTCTGTTACGTCTTTGTTGTATGACATCAGTTCGCGGACTATGCTCGAACTGACACATGAGTATTCAGGTTTGGTGTAGAGCAGTACGGTTTCGATTCCTGTAAGGCGGTGGTTTACGTCGGCTATGTCACGTTCGTATTCAAAGTCCTTCGTATTTCTCACGCCACGTACTATCAGACCGGCTCCCACCTGTTTTGCGAAATCGACAGTCAGTCCGTCGTAGGCAACCACCTTGACGTTAGGGTTGTTTTCAAACACTTTACTTATACTCTCAACACGCTCTTCTACGGATTGGAGGTATTTCTTGTCGCAGTTGTTGCCGATGGCGATGATGACCTCGTCGGCAAGACTCTGGAGTGTACGCTCCACGATGTCTTTATGACCAATGGTGAAGGGGTCGAAACTGCCTGGAAATAAAGCTATTCTTTTCATGCCTCTTCTATTTCTTCAGGTTGTAGTTCTGTTTCTTCGTCCTCTGCCTTGTCCTCCTCGATTACCAGATTGTTGATGATGAAGTTCTGGCGTTCCATGGTGTTCTTGCCCATGTAGTATTCCAGCAGTTCCTTCACTTTATCGGTCTTCTTCAGGGTAACACGTTCGAGTCGGATATCCTCACCGATGAAGTTCTTGAATTCCTCGGGTGATATTTCTCCAAGTCCTTTGAATCGTGTGATTTCCGGTTCGGGTTGCAGGAGTTTTATGGCTTCCTGGCGCTCCTCTTCGGTATAACAGTAGAGGGTTACGAAGTCGCTCTTTGCTGCTGCCTGGGTGGGATATTTCTCTTCGATAATAGCCATCGCCTCTTTCTTCACTTTCTTTCTGCGTTGACGCACGCGGAAGAGTGGAGTCTGGAGGATATATACGTGACCTTCGCGGATGAGTTCGGGGAAGAACTGCAGGAAGAAGGTAATCATGAGCAGTCGGATATGCATACCATCGACATCGGCATCGGTAGCCACGATGACTTTATTGTATCGGAGTCCTTCGATACCGTCCTCGATATTGAGTGCTGCCTGCAAAAGGTTGAATTCTTCATTCTCATATACAACTTTCTTGGTCAGTCCGAACGAGTTGAGCGGTTTGCCTCGAAGTGAGAATACGGCTTGTGTGTTCACGTCGCGACTCTTCGTAATACTTCCGCTGGCAGAGTCGCCCTCGGTAATGAAGATGCTCGAATCCTCTTTCTTGTCACCTTTGGCATCGTTCAGGTGGATACGGCAGTCGCGCAGTTTACGATTGTGCAGATTGGCTTTCTTAGCACGTTCACGAGCCAGTTTGGTCACTCCGGCTATCGCCTTGCGTTCGCGTTCGTTCTCCTGTATTTTCTGACCTATCACTTCGGCTATGTCGGGGTTCTTGTGCAGGAAGTTGTCAACCTCCAGTTTTACGAAGTCGCCCACGAATTTGTTCACGCTTATGCCACCACCCGGTTCCATGGTGAGCGAACCGAGTTTGATTTTGGTCTGTGACTCGAACTGCGGTTCCTGTATATTGATGGCTATGGCGGCTACGATTCCCGAACGGATATCTCCGAAGTCGTAGTTCTTATTGAAGAATTCCTTTATTGTCCTTGCTATATGTTCCTTGAATGCACTTTGGTGTGTTCCTCCCTGGATGGTGTGCTGACCGTTTACAAACGAGTGGTATTCTTCACCATACTGCTGGTTGGTGTGGGTGAAGGCTATCTCTATGTCTTCGCCTTTGAGGTGCACTATCTCGTAGAGAGGAGTGGTGTTCATCGTGTCGATAAGCAGGTCCTTGAGTCCGTTGCGCGACACGATACGGCGTCCGTTGTAGTATATCTCCAGTCCTGTGTTCAGGTAGGTATAGTTGCGGAGCATTGTCTCCACAAATTCCGGTTGGAACTTATAATTGAGGAACAGGGTTGAGTCCGGTTCGAATTTGATGTATGTTCCGTTCTCCTCCTGAGTCTTCTCTGTAGTGTCGGTCTTGATGATACCCTTTTCGAAGGTTGCTATACGGACTTGCCCGTCGCGATAGGAACGTACCTCGAAGAAATTGGACAATGCGTTCACGGCTTTGGTACCCACACCATTCAGACCTACTGACTTCTGGAATGCCTTGGAGTCGTATTTTCCACCCGTATTCAGCATCGAAACTGCCTCAATCATTTTTCCCTGAGGGATGCCTCGACCATAGTCACGTACCACTACTGACACTCCGTTCTCTATGTCCACCTCGATGCGCTTACCTGCCTGCATCTTGAATTCGTCGATTGAGTTATCCACGATTTCCTTCAGCAGCACATAGATGCCGTCTTCGGCATGCGAACCGTCACCCAGTCGTCCGATATACATACCGGGACGGGTACGGATGTGTTCCATATCGCTCAAGTGGCGAATGTTATCATCGGTATATTCTACTTGTTTTGAGTCAGGAATCTGCAAGTCCAATTCTGCCATATCTTATAATTTTCAATTCTCAATTTTCAATTTCAATTTCCTCAAACACCACTTTGCTTCTGCAAGTCTCTGTACCGTCGCTTCTCACTATGCGTACGTAGTATTCCAGTTCGCCCAACTGTTCGCGATAGAATGACAGTTTATCGCCCTGATGAGCCTCTGCCACGTATGCTATCTCGAAGCGTTTCAGTTTGTGCTGCTTATACCAGTCGATTGACCACAGGTCGAGTACGTGTTCTATATACTTCACGCTGTTAATATGTCCGTTGATGTCCACGTCGCTATAGGTCGTGTCAATCTTCTTTATCAGCTGTACCCCATCCGATACGGCCACTCGTCCGCACTTGTCAATCGGACAGTCATACTCCTTCACAATCCAGTTGTTTATGGCTCCGTTGTCAATGGCAAAGATATCCTCCGGATGACGTGTCTCAGTATCAATCATTGCCCATACGGAGCGTCCCCATGCCTTTACCCGTCCGTCGTCACCTACAACTTTAAAATTACGGTTCGTGAAGTATTTCATGGCACTTTCCACCCAAGTTTCAATCGTGAACTTATCATACATCTTCGGCATCTCCACCACCTCGATAGCCAACCTGGACAGCACCCATGCTCTCTGAATCGTCAGCAGGTACTTCATGCCAAATCCACGATCTGTCGAGTGGAAATCGGCAGCATTCAGCATGTGATTTCCCAGATGTCCCATGAACAACCTACCCGAGTAGTCGCAATGGAACGGCTCTGCCAGAAATTCATATCTTCCTATCTTATCCATGTTAATTATACATCTCTTTTCCTACGTGAATACTTTAAAATACTGCGGCAATTTTTCTTATTCCTTTCAGTATGTCAAGCAAGGATGAGTCGTTACGTGCTGTCTGCATGTTATACTTTGCCTGCAAAAGCATAAGTGAATCAGCCGGGACGTCGAGAGCAGCTTCAAACATCAAAGCGGTTTTAGCTGTAAGCGGTCGACGACCATTCAATATCTCATTTACTACCGAATAGGCCATACCCATATTTTCTGCCAACTGCCGTTGACTGATTCCACGCTCTTCTATTTCGTCTTTCAATATCTCACCAGGATGTGTGGCGTATGCACCATAACCTAAATTACCCATATTCGATATTATTTATAGTGGTTCGACAATTCTATTTCGAATGAAATTTCCATTGCATGCTAATCTTGTGCAAAGATAATACTGATTATTTATATTCGCAAATTTTGCGAATAGTTTTTATAATATTAGATCAGCTTTATGTGGAGCTATGTTGCTGAGAAATCGTTTTCTCAACGACGGCTGTAGAGTCCGACACCGAGGTTGCAGCGAAGGGTTAGCATCTGGTGCCATTGCATACCTTTATCTGTGAAGTTGAAGGCGAGGCGGGCTGCAAGACTCACGTTTTTGTGGCGGATGATGTCGTAGGCAACGTCTGTACGATTATACCAATGGGATTGGGTGAAGGTGTCGCCCCAATAATAGAGTCCCCAACCTTCGCGTCCGAAGTATTGCTGACGATTGCCGGCATAGAAGGTTTCGTGGAGCGTGAACCGGCGCCAGCGAATGTCGGCGTCAGCTATGAATCCTGCAGGAGTGTGCCATTTCATGTCGCTCCGATCACGATCCATCTGGATGAGTGCACCAAGTCGCAGGTCGGCAAGTAGATACCAGTCCTGCTTCAGAAGTAAAAGTCCGACGTAGGGATGGGCTGTGATTACTTCATGAATGCTATGTTTGAGTCCCTCTGCACCCTCTTCAAGGGCATAATGGTATAAATAACCTTCAAGTCCCATCTGGAATTTCTTGATTTGATAACGGGAAGAAAGTCCAGCCATAAATTGTTCTCGTTCCGTCTCCGAACGTTTCTGTATCCAGTCGCAAAAGACTTCTATGTGTCCATTATCGCTGGCGTAAAGGAAATCGAATCCTGTCATCTCAGGACGGAAATATCGAATAGAATCACAGATGAGGTAGTCTGGCATCTCTTCGTGCATCAAAGCACGAGGAAAACTACCGAAGAGGAATCGGATTTTGTCCTTCTGAAATTTGTAATAGACTTCTATAGCACCCTTACTGAGTTCGCTTTCGCCATATTCGTAAAGAAAATTATAACCGCCTACGATGTGATGGAGGTTGTCGGCTGTGGAGAGGTCGAGTTTTGGTGTGAATCGTATACCAGCATGGGTGACGGTACTACGATAGACGTGTTGTGCTCTCAGCGAACTGACGGCAAGAAGCCAAAGGAGAAGAAGTGGTAGGATTCGCATGGGGATTGTTGAGTTTATGGACTTATGGGTTTATTGGGTTTATTGGGGAGGATGGGTATTATGACTGTTGACTGAAAAATTCTGCCAGTTTTGTGACGGCTCTTGCACGATGACTGATGCCGTT
>CACYGK010000044.1 GCA_902774005.1 uncultured Bacteroidales bacterium
AACTTGAAGTGAGCGTTCCGCAGAGAGGGTTATTTTATACAGACACTCAGCCAAAATCTGTTGAGTCGAGGAATGTGTTTACCGTTACTGTCAGAAAAACGGATGTAGATTACCAGACATTCTTGGAGCACAAGGCTAAGAAATACGTTATGGAGACCTTGCCAAAGGTGAACATTCTCGAAGCTGTTTACCTCCTTCCGATGGTAGGCGGTGATATTGACGGCTATTATAAAATAACACGATTAATCATCGAAGATGGCAAGATGTGTCTGAAGCTGGGCGAGTTTATATCGCTGGGCAATCAGTGGGTAAACATCTTTCAGAATATGCGTCATGGTGAACTTATTACCATGAACAATGTTTTGAAGTTATACGGACAAAAGACTTGAAAATAACGAAATGGAGGAGAAAGGATATACACAAACAAATCATTTAATAGGATTAGCACCATTGGTGTTATTCCTCTCTTCTTATTTGCCATTGTTTATTTTAATTGTCGTGAGACAAGTTTATGCCAATTCTACTTACTTATCATGGGGCGGTTTTAACGTGGATGCATTGTGCTGTATGGTTAAGTATTTTGGAATGTCTCTCTTTTGTTTCGGGTTGTCTGTCTTTGGAATTGTAGGCCTAATCATAGTCTTTAGGAATCTGCAACATCGAGTAGAGAGTGGGCATACATATAGAATAATAGAAGTTTCAAGCATGAATGATGAGCCTTTAGCCTATATCGCTACATACATTATTCCAATAATGTTTGAGGATTATAGCAATCTCATTGATTGTACAACGATAATTTGTATATTCTATGTGATATATCGTCTTTATATTCGCTCTAAACTGATTATAGTAAACCCCATATTAAGTTTGAAGTGTTCTATTTATAGCGTTAGATACATAGATGGAGGCATTCAACGTCAAGGCGTTCTTATATCACATGACAATGATATCTTAGAAAATGACCAAGCTAAAATGTATAATGTAGGACACCAATTATTTTACGGATATAAAAGATAACATATATGAATATTACTGAATTATTAGAAAAAATCCAGCTTACGAAGAAAGAAGATGTTAAACTTTATTTCGTAACTAGAGCACTTAAACCAGAAGTTGCAAAACGCGCTCCAGCAAAAGACAAGTATTTGTTCAACGTATCTCAAATGGATTGCGATGATGAAGTACGTTCTTACCTGTACGACGCTTCAGTTAGACAACTTGAAAAGACCATCCAAAAGAACTATGAGATGGTCGATTATGATATCCTAACCGATGAGACGGAACACTTATTCACATATAATATCCAAAACAGAGTTTTTTCTTTCAATGATGTAGTAACCAATCAATTGATAAAGACAGCTCCTAAAATTACAAGCATAGCAAGTATCACAGAAACAGAAGAAATGTGGGCATATTGTGTAGAATTCTTCAATTTGGAAACAGAAGAAAGAATATTCACATTTCGTAAAATTCTTCCTAGTAAAGTGGGTGTTGATGAAAAGGCTAAAAGTTGGATTAGAGCTAAATTTAATCTTCAAAGCCAGCAATTATCGTTGTTAAAAGAAGAAACTGTGAATCTTGATGAACAAATTGACTGTATCTATCATCAAGAAACTTTCTATGTTATCAAGAAATCTAACTTTGAACAGATTGTAGGACTTCAAGAAGAATACAAAGAAAAAGCACTTGAGGTCGCAGATAACATGATAAATAGTGGAAATTTCATCGGTGGAGATAAACTGAAGGAACTTATTGAGAAAAAACCATCTATTCATAAGAAACTCATTAAAGTGGAAAAATTAGGAGGATATAAGATTTTAACTCCTAGGACGCTAAATATTATGAAGAGAGTTCTAAAGAAATATGGGGAAACATTACCGATTGTAAATGATAAACTTTCTACTGAGAGCGAAGAGAATATAGACGCAATACTTAAAGCGTTTGGCGACTATTACAAAAAGGGGGAAATCTCAGGAAAACCCTATGGAACTTTTGCTGGTAAAGAACTTCAGACGGTAGAATAGCGATTCGTGTATTAACAAAAGATTCTGTAGAATTAATAAACGAAGGAATCATATTTTGCAGGCTACAAGCGTTATATATAAAGTCGGATTAACAAACGTACAAAGTATGAAAGAGCAAGAATTACAACAATATCTCATCAAACAATACCCCAAAGAGGATGAGGGTTGCGAGTGGAAGGAATTCAAGAACCTGAAGAATGACTTCAGCGGTCATGAGAAGGATGATGTCATCTCCTACGTGTCGGCACTGGCTAACATGGAGGGTGGGCATCTGGTAGTTGGTGTAGAGGACAAAACGTTGAGGATTGTTGGGACGGATACCTACAACTACGATGTGCAAAAAGCACGGCTACGCTTAATTGATCAATGTACCAATCTACCTTCAGAGGGTCTACACGTAGAGGAATTTGTTACAGAAGATACTCACAAAACTGTATGGGTAATCCATGTGCCAAGACACATGAAGAGACAACCCGTTTATGCGCATAACAAGGCATGGCAGAGGCTGGATGACTCGTTAATAGAGTTGACGGATTCTCGCAGGAATGCCATCTTGGACGAGCAGGACGAAGTGGAAAAGGACTGGTCTTCACAGATTATCCATGACGCAACTATTGATGACCTTGATCCTCGTGCGGTTGCCAAAGCCAGGGAGAAATTCATTGAATTGCATCCTGAAAGAGAAACGGAAATAAAAGCGTGGGACGATGCAACATTCTTGAACAAAGCGAAACTTACGATAAAAGGACAAATTACAAATTCAACAATCATTCTCTTAGGCAGAGAGGAAAGTGAGCACTTCCTTTCACCTGCCGTTTGCAAGATCAGATGGATGCGCAAAAAGAGTGGGACAGACGAGAATGAAGAGTTTGGTATCTTCTCTATTCCTATGATACTCGCGGTAGATGAGGTTGCGAGGAAAATAAAGAATGCCACATACACTTATACGATAGAGGGAAACATGTTCCCTGACACCTTATTGCGCTATGATGTTTTCACTATCAGAGAGCCTTTATGTAATGCCATCGCACATCAGGATTATAGCCTGTCAGCGAGAATAGAGGTAGTAGAATATGAAGATGAACGTCTGCGTTTTAAGAATTATGGTACATTCCTACCATTGTCCGTTGAATCTGTGGTTGAGAATGATTTTCCTGAATCAAGATACCGCAACAAGTTTTTGGTGGAAGCCATGCGTAACGTGAAAATGGTGGAGACAGAGGGCGGTGGCATTCGCAAACTCTATATGCAACAAAAGAAGCGTTTCTTTCCAATGCCAAAGTATGATTTAGGTGGACAGACAGTAATTTGTGAGATAGAGGGAAGAGTGTTGGACGAGAACTTTGCCAAAATATTGGTCAACAATCCCAATTTGACTTTGGCAGATATTATCTTACTAGATAAAGTACAAAAGCATGAGCATGTTTCAGAAGACTCCCTTGCATATCTTAGGAGAAAGAAATATGTGGAAGGCAGAAAGCCTAATGTTTATTTAGCCTTCTCTGTTGTTAAGCAGTCTAAACATGTGGGATTAAAGACATCTTATATCAAAAACAAGAGTTTTGATGATGATTATTTCAAAAAGCTCATCATTGACTATATTACTAATTTTGGAAAAGCTACTCGTCAGGAGTTAACTGCATTATTGGAAAACAAACTGCCAGAAACGCTTTCCAAACAACAGAAATTTGACAAAGTCACCAATCTTCTATCTTCGCTTAAGAAGAAGGGTATCATTAAAGTCATTGATAGAAAATATTGGGTAATGGCAAAGTTGGATTAACAAATCAAACACACGAAATTCACAAACAAAAAGTGATAATAGTAGCGTAAAAGGGGGCTTTAGGCAGATGTCGGATTAACAAATGAAATCCAATTAACAAACCAGAATTAACAAATAAGATTTGGTTATGTCATATTAGTTTTGTACCTTTGTAACCAAGATGAGCGTTCTTTGGATTAGTGAGAAATGTGTAGGAATATGTAAGTCCTCTCGTTTCTAAAGTGTTACCTGTATCTTCTTTGTTCAAAGGTAACTCACTGATATTCAAATCGAAAATAGAAATTCTGCTATTTTGTTCCTGTTCTATTGCCACAAGGAGATTGCTGAATACCAATTATTACCTCAAAAAGGCAATTCCATATATTATAGAAGTGCCGGAGGTGGTTATTGGATAGCAGTTCTGAATAATCCATTTGATTCCGAGACAACTAGCAATAGAACGGCTTCCTTTAATGCTGATTATAATGCAAAAGTATTTTCTGCTCTTTTAAATAGCAGTTTGTTTTGGTGGTATTATTCGTGCAACTATGACCTGTTTAATTTTACTGAAAGTTGGATGTTTGGCTGTAATTTTAATTACCCTACAAAGCCTTTAGAGATTTTACTCATGAATCTGAGTATCCAAATGGAAAATGGTCTACGAAAAAATGCTCAACATTATGTTATAAACAGCAAGACAAATGGATTACAGAATACGGTAACTTATCAAAAGTATTATAGTAAGGATATAATGGACGAAATAGATAAAGTCCTTGCAAAGCATTACGGATTTACAGATGAGGAACTTGATTTCATTATAAACTACGACATCAAATATCGTATGGGAGATGAATTAGGTGAAGATAGTGAGAAAGATGAAGAACCAAAGCAGGAAGTGAAAGCTTCGTTGAGTGCGCCGAAGGAAAGGAAGACTAAGAATGTGAATCTCTCAGAGCCGGAAGATAAAGCACTCACCATGATTGTACGTCATGAAACATTGGAAAGAATAAGTAGTGGAGAAAAAACAACGTATAAACGATATCTCAATGACGTAGAATTCGCTAAGGAAGTTCTGATAACAGAAAACGGGAAAAATAAAAATTCTGACGATAATTGTCCATACATAGCAAAGAATATAACTTCCATTAAGTTTGTTTGCGACAGAGAATCTTTTGTAAAGGAGGTTACCAAGATATCTTTCAGAAGAGCAAAGGATGAAAAAGGAGAAAATGCATGGAAAATAATCTTCCATTTCTAATAGTTCAGGGACAGGACAAATGATGTATGATGGCTGATGTTATTTGAAATCTCCTTCATCGAATCGATGATAAAACCGATAGAGTAAGACGGAAGATACCTGATGGAAGAATTAAGAAGAAAGGTATAGGATATTTGAAATATTTATCGCATCTTTGCAGCGGTTATAGATGTACTATGAATATAGAAGAAGTCTAGGATTTTGCTTATGGATATTGATACTATATATACTTCGTTGGTTGCGGACAAGATGTCGCGCGAGAAGTGGGGCGGATGCGGATGTTCGTCGGCTTGGGTCACTCTGGCTGTGATGCTCTATCTGGCTGGCTTTGCATCGTATCATGTGTATGGATGGGCTGTAGACAGGTTCGCCGATTCGGTTGAGTATGAATGGGGTGAGTCTTGGGCTGTTGCTCTGCGCATAGCAATTGTATGTGGTATCGCTTTGTTCTGGATTTTGCTCTTTGCCCTGCTCTTGTATTTGGCAAGAAGGAAATGAAGGCTGAAGGCTGATGTATGATGGCTGATGTATGATGGCTGAGGGAAGATGTATGATGGCTGATGTCTGATGGCTGAGGGAAGAGTTAATAGCTTTGTAGATTAAATTTGATTGTGAAAAGTTCTTGTATTTAAATGGAAATGCGTACCTTCGCACCGCGAAAAATACATAACCTTTTAAACTAACGTTTTTTATTATGCAAACTAAAGGAAGTAGATCGTATCTTTTCGGCATTGTCCTTGTGGCTGTGCTGGGAGGTCTGTTGTTTGGATATGATACTGCTGTTATTTCGGGTGCTGAGAAGGGCTTGCAGGCTTTCTTCCTCGGTGCTCAGGATTTTGTGTATAGCGATTTCTGGCACGGCATTTCGTCGTCGAGTGCCCTTATCGGCTGTATCATCGGAAGTGGTCTGTCGGGATATATGGCTTCGAACTTCGGACGAAAGAAGACGCTTATTATTGCCGGTATTCTTTTCTTCCTCTCGGCTCTCGGTTCGTATAATCCGGAGTTTTTGATTTTCGAACATGGAAAACCGACATACTCGCTGCTCTGGGCTTTCAATTTCTACCGTGTGCTCGGAGGTGTAGGTGTGGGTCTGGCATCGGCTGTATGTCCGATGTATATTGCTGAGGTTGCTCCGTCGAATATCCGCGGTACTTTGGTTTCGTGGAACCAGTTTGCGATTATCTTCGGTCAGCTGGTTGTGTATTTCGTAAATCTCGTTATCCTGGGCGATCATATTGCTCCAATCGTTGAGCAGATGGGCGAGAATGTATATAAGATAGTTAACGGTAGCGAGGCTGAATGGTGTATCACCGTGGGCTGGCGCTATATGTTTGTAAGTGAGGCTGTTCCGGCTGGTCTGTTTGCCCTCCTGGTATGCCTGGTTCCTGAAACTCCACGATACCTGGCTCTTATAGGCAAGGATGAGAAGGCGCTGCATGTGCTTTCGCGCATCAATGGTAGCGACAAGGCTGCAGAGATTCTTCAGGACATTAAGAATACTGCAGTAGAGAAGACTGAGAAGTTGCTGTCGTACGGTTGGGTAGTTATCTTCGTAGGTATCATGCTTTCTGTGTTCCAGCAGGGTGTGGGAATCAACGCCGTACTTTATTTCGCTCCTCGTATCTTCGCTTCTTGCGGATTCGATAATCCTATGTGGCTCACCGTGTTTATGGGTGTTGTGAATATCCTGTTCACTCTGGTTGCCATCTTCACAGTCGAGAAACTCGGACGCAAACCGCTTCTCATTTGCGGTTCTATAGGAATGGCTATCGGTGCTTTCTCTTTTGCTCTCGTGAATTTCGTGAATCTGCCTCCGATGATTGCTGCTGTAAGCATCATGGTATATAGTGCTTCGTTCATGTTCAGCTGGGGACCAATCTGTTGGGTTCTTATTGCCGAGATTTTTCCGAATACCATTCGTGGTGCTGCGGTGGCTATTGCTGTTGCTTTCCAGTGGATTGCCAACTTTATCGTGTCGTCAACTTTCGTGCCGATGTACAATATGGAACTGGTGAAGGGTGACGGCTTCGGACATATCTTTGCATACGCTCTGTATGGCGCAATATGTGTTCTGGCTGCTGTCTTCGTATGGCGCATGGTGCCTGAGACAAAGGGAAAGACGCTCGAGGATATGAGCCGTCTGTGGAGGAGGATTTAGTTTACCGTTTACAGTTTACGGTTTACAGTTTACGGTTTACAGTTTACGGTTTACAGTTTACAGTTGAGAATTGAAAATTATATATTGTGCATTATCATTATTCTGCTGCTTGGGTGCAGGGAACACGGCAGCAGAGTCGTGGTGACGGGGCAGGAGGATTTTCGTGAAGGTGATTTGGTGGTGCGCTGCGGCTTCGGAATGGAGAGTAAGATTGTGACGAAGATGAGTGGGTCGAAGTATTCTCATATCGGAATTCTGCACTATGACGAGGAGGGTGGAGAGTGGACGGTGGTGCATGCTGTGCCGGGAGAGGCGCGGAAAGGGGAGAAGGAGCTGGTGAAGGTGGAGCCGATGACGGTTTATTTTGCAGGAGACAGGGCTGAGTGCGGGGCATGGATGAGGATAGCGTGTGAGGATTCGATTGCTGCACGGGCTGCTGAATATGCGCTGGCGAAAGCAAAGGAGATGGTGGAGTTTGACGATGATTATATGCTCTCGGATACGAGTAGGATGTATTGCACCGAACTGGTGTGGCAGGCATACTTGCATCAGGGTGTTGACATCAGTCAGGGAAGCAGACATGAGGCTCTTAAACCGGTATGCAAAGATGGTGAATGTATATATCCTAAAGATATAGAAATCAGTGAATTAACCTTATTTGTTAAACCTTTTAAAACACTAACGAAATGAAAAAGATTCTTTCAATTCTGAGCGTTGCGCTCGTAGCTATTGTTTTTGCTGCATGTTCCAACAATTCACCGGCAGGTGTGGTAGAAGAATATGTAAGTTGCCTGCAGAATGGCAAGTATGACAAAGCTGTAGAACTGTTCCACTTTAAGGAGGCTCTCACAGACGATCAGAAAGCGTTTATGATTTCCTTGATAGGTAAGTCTGCTGAACAGTACAAGGAGAAGGGTGGTATCGCTTCTGTAAAGATTGACAATGTCGAGGTAACTGAGGACGGCGAAGCTGCTACTGTTTTTTACACTACCACCTATGGTAACGGCAGTACAAAGGAGGATAAAGACAAGGTTATCAAGGTTGACGGCAAGTGGTTGCTCGATTCGGGCAAGTAGCCGTCTTCTGCAGACTTTATTAACCATAAGAGTGACTTCGATAAAAGGGGGTCACTCTTTTTAAGGAAAAACAAGGTAAAGAGATGAAACGATTTTCAATCATGACAATGCTGCTCTGCATGATGGGCATTGCGGCAAACGCACAATTAATTTTCCGCGTTAGCGGAGGAGAACAAACTGAGCCGTCGTATATGTTTGGCTCTATTCACTTGATGTCAGGCACGATGCTCGACAGTATTCCTGGCTATCTGAAGGCGGAGGGCAGTTGTAAGCAGTTGTATGTGGAGACTGACGTAACAGATGCTCAGTATAGAAAAAACATACATGACGCCGGTATGCAAATGATGACGCTGCCTGACAGCCTGACTATCTTCGACGTGATGGGCGAGGAAAGAATAGGACTTCTACAGGAAAGGCTGAAGGAGTCGTGCCATATAAATCTGACAGATTCGACTTCAAGAATATTGTGGGACAAACAGCCCGTAATGTTCACGACCATGATTAACTCGACTATTACGGTGGAGGTTCTGAGACAATACCCTGGTTATTTTAAGGGTGGTCTTCTGGACGGGGCTTGCATTGCAAGAGCTAAAGGATGCGGATGGAAAGTGGGGGAACTCGACGAGTGGCTTACAGAGGAGGAGAGGAAAAAGAATAGCGAAAAACTAATCCGGCCGATAGATGAGCAGGTGGATTCCCTGATGGCTCTGCTCAACAATTTTGATAAGCACAGACAGGAAATTATAAATGTATATGAAGGTCTGCAGCAGATTAACGACTATTGGATGGCTGGCGACTACGAAGGCTTTGAGAAATACTTTTTGCCTCAGGTGGATTCTATTCCAGTCATTTTTGCTGACAGGAACAAAAAGTGGATACCCAAGATGCAGGATGCAATGAAGGAGATGCCGACTCTGTTTGTCTTTGGAGCAGGGCATCTGGTAGGTGAGCAGGGGGTTATCCGGCTGCTGCGCGATAAGGGCTACAAGGTGGAGCAGGTAAAAGAGTGAATATTTTTGCAGGATTGTATCTGTATTCTTTGAAAAAAAGTGTAACTTTGTCAGCAAATAAACAATGTACGCTATTTTATGAAGCAATATCTTGATTTGTTGAACAGAATACTGAACGAGGGTGTGCAGAAGGGTGACCGCACGGGAACCGGTACGCTCTCGGTGTTCGGAAACCAGATGCGTTTCAACCTGGAGGAGGGTTTCCCGCTTCTGACCACAAAGAAACTGCACCTGAAGAGTATCATCTACGAGCTGCTGTGGTTCCTGCAGGGAAACACGAATGCCAAGTGGTTGCAGGAACGTGGTGTGAGGATATGGAACGAGTGGGCTGACCCCGAAACGGGTGACCTCGGACATATCTACGGCTATCAGTGGCGTTCGTGGCCAGACTATAAGGGCGGTCATGTGGATCAGGTGACTGACGTGATAAATCAGATAAAGACGAATCCGAATTCGCGCCGTCTGATTGTAAGCGCCTGGAATGTGGCAGACATTGAGAATATGAATCTGCCTCCGTGCCATATCCTGTTCCAGTTCTACGTGGCTGACGGACGACTCAGCTGTCAGCTTTACCAGCGTAGTGCCGATACGTTCCTCGGTGTGCCGTTCAACATTGCCAGCTATGCCCTGCTGACTATGATGGTGGCACAGGTGACAGGATTGAAACCGGGCGATTTCGTATATACTACAGGTGACACACACCTTTATATCGACCATCTGGAGCAGGCCCGCCTGCAGTTGACCCGTACTCCACGCAAACTGCCTCGTATGGTTATCAATCCGGAGGTGAAGAGTATCTTCGACTTCAAGTATGAGGATTTCACTCTCGAGGATTATGATCCGTATGAGCATATTAAAGCAAAAGTAAGCGTGTGATCATTGACCATTGAGAATTGAGAATTGAGAATTGAGAATTGCGGCTTTGCCGAACCATTGACCATTGAACATTGAACGGTAAACCGTAAACCGTAAACCGTAAACGGTAAACTAAAATGATAAGTATAATTGTTGCAATAGCTGAGAACGGTGCCATAGGACTGGGGAATAAGTTGATCTACTGGCTACCGAACGACTTGAAACGGTTCAAGGCTCTGACTACGGGTAATACCATCGTGATGGGCAGGAAGACGTTTGAGAGTCTGCCGAAGGGTGCTCTGCCCAATCGTCGTAATATCGTTATTTCACGTAGTGCAGAGAAGGATGCGTTTCCGGGTGCCGAGTGCTATCCGTCGCTGACAGCGGCTTTGGAGGCTGCACGTAGCGGATATGACTACGAGGGACGGCATAGCGATGAAGTGTATGTGATAGGCGGTGCTTCGGTATATGAACAGGCTTTGCCTTTGGCTGACCGTCTGTGTCTGACTCAGATTCATGATACTCCGAAGGAGGCTGATACGTTCTTCCCCAGAATTGATGCTGAGCAGTGGAAAGAAACGATGCGCGAAGACCACGATACGGATGAGAAGCACGAATACAGATATTCATTCGTTGATTTAGTAAAGACTCGCTAAATAGTAAATGGTAAATAGCTAAATCGTAAATGTTATGACATTACCTGAAGATTTCTGTAAGATGATGAAGGAGCAGCTGGGCGAGAAAGAGTACCAGTTGTTCGCGAAGGCTTTGGATGAGGAGCCGGTATGTAGTGTGAGGATGAATCCGGAGAAGCCGTCTGACAGGTTTCAGGCGTGGTGCGAAAGCGGCAGATATCTGAAGGAACGTCCGCAGTTCACTCTCGACCCTCTGTTTCATGCAGGCTGTTATTATGTACAGGAGGCTTCGTCGATGTTCATCCGGAACCTGCTGAGGGTTTATACGATGATGGAGGGACCGATGGTGTGTCTCGACCTGTGTGCTGCCCCTGGTGGCAAGAGTACTTTGTTGCTCGACTTTCTGCCTGAAGGCTCGTGGCTTTTTGCAAACGAACCCATCCGTCAGCGTGCCAGTATATTGAAGGAGAATATCGTGAAGTGGGGAAATCCGAATGTTATTGTTACGTCGAACTACGCAAAGGATTTCCAACCTCTGGGTCCGATGTTCGATCTCATACTCTGCGATGCCCCCTGTTCGGGTGAGGGTATGTTCCGCAAGGATGCTGACAGTATCGGAGAGTGGAGTATGAACAACGTGATGATGTGTCAGAAACGTCAGAGGGAGATAATACGTGATATATGGGACAACCTGCGTGAGGGTGGTCTGTTCATATATAGTACATGTACCTATAACCACTATGAGGATGAGGATAATGTGAAATGGATAGCCGAAGAACTGGGTGCCGACATCCTTCCGTATTGTGCTGAGAAGGAGTGGGGAGTAGTTGACGGACATTTCTATCCGCATCGCACAAAAGGGGAGGGTTTCTTTGTTGCCATACTTCAGAAAGACGGTGAAAGACCACGTTGTTCACTCGATGCAAAGAAGGTCATGAAGAATCTGCATATCCTGCTCAACGGTGTGGAACCGGGCAGGGTAGTGGACAGGAAAGGAACGGTAGAACCCAGTCAGTCGGAGGCTATGACAACTGCTCCGAAAAAGATGAAACAGCCCCAGGTGGAACTCTCGCTTAACGATGCATTGCAGTATCTGCGCGGTGAGTCCCTAACTCTTTCTGCCGATGCTCCAAAGGGTTATGTACTGCTTACATATGAAGGTCATCCGCTCGGTTTTTGTAAAAATATAGGCAGCAGGGCAAATAATCTTTATCCTGCAGAATGGAGAATCAAGAAAAAGCTGTAACTTTGCCCTCAGTTTGTATTAATGGCATAACAGTCTTAACTGTAACAACTCATATTATATGAATCTTTATATCAGATACTTCAACCACGAAGCATTGGCTCACGACGTAGCTGAAGCTATGGCTTTCCTCGTTTCTATAGGTGAGATACGTGTAGATAAAAACGTAGAAGACAGGGTAGGTGAATTCTGGGAGTCGGAGAATACTTATCCGTTCCGTCTGAAGGTAAACTATAGCAATTATGTTCTTTTCCTGAAGACCGATGCTGATTCGATTGACGAGTTCCATCGTCTGGAACAGGAAAACAAAGCTGTGAGGACCGACGGAAAACCTCTGTCTAATTCCGAACGTAAGCGTGTCCAGCTCGAAGCTCTCAGCACAGCTAATCCCGGATGGTATGAGGGTACTGTGGTTTTCAAGCGTGTTGTAGTTGACCCGGTGACAAACAAGTGCCGCTACATCGACACTCCATTCACAGTACGTTGCAAGGCTGAAAGTCCTATGGACTGCTACAACCGTATCATCGACCATCTGAAGTCGCGTCCTGAACTCGACCCCCGTTGTCAGTATCCGAGTGTGCGCAGCAGTAGCTATACTTATAAATTTGTCGGGGCTTAGAAGATAAAGTTGTCTTCATCTTCTTTCTTCTCTTCACGTGGTTTCACGGCTGAAGGGTCATATTCCTTGAGTGTAGTGCCGTAAGTGGTACGCAGTACCTTAAATTCGGTACGACGGTTCAGAGCATTCATCTCTTCCTGCTTGTCTATGTCTTCATTCTTCAGAATGAATGCTTCAGTAAGTGTGTCACCTTCGGCAAGCCAAGGGTATTTCTCCGTCATCTTCTTCGTAACCACCTTCGGTCTGCTTTCGCCATATCCCTTTGGAGTCATGCGTTCGGTCTTGATTCCGTGTGCAATCATATAGTTTACTACCGATTCGGCACGGCGTTGCGAAAGCCGTTCGTTATATGCATCGTTGCCACGATAGTCGCAGTGGGCACTCAGTTCGATGGTTATATTAGGATTCTGGTTCATCATAGCTACAAGCTGGTCGAGTGCTGCAGTACTCTCAGGGGTGAGGTCTGCCTTGTCGAATTCGTAGAAGATATTATCTATGAGAACAGGTACGTTGATTGGTGGAAGCGGAAACTGCAACGCTGTGTCGATACTCTCTTCCGTAGGTTCCAGTCGCAGGGCATTCATCACATTCAGATAACCCTTGCATGTTCCCAGAAATACATAATCCACTCCGGGTTTGACAACTTGTGTAAACGAACCGTCACCCCTTACCGACAGTCGTTCGTTCGTACCGTCGTTACCCACCATATATACAAGTGCTTCGGGCAGTTCGTATCCGTCTTTTTCATATACCCATCCCGTGACGGTCTGGAGAATCTCAGGACACTCGAACGAATAGATATGTTCCCAACCCTTACCGTCGTTACGGCTTGTGCAGTAGAATCCTCTGTTATGCACGCCTTCGAATGTCATACCGAAGTCGTCACCTGCCGAATTAAGTGGAAACTGCTGGTTCTCGATTTCCCACGACAGCAGGTTTGAGGTTACGTTCGACGTGTCGCCGTAGGCAATCTCATCGCGTACCTCATATTTCGGATGGGCAATGAATATGTCCAGTCCTCCCATACCCGGATGACCGTCGCTTGAAAAGTACAAATCGCCGTTCGGGCGGAACGACGGAAACATCTCATCACCTGGTGTGTTGATAGGAGGTCCCAACGGTTCCGAACCACCGAAACCATTATCCAGAATCATCGTTCGCCAGATGTCCAGTCCGCCTTCACCTCCCGGAGCGTCACTCACGTAATAGAGCCATCTGCCGTCGGGTGATACAGCAGGGTGGGCATAACTGGTAAGGGTATCTTTCGATATTTCACATTTCGACGGCGAACCCCATGTGGCATCACTTCGGTTCGACTGCCATATCTCAGCATAGCGCGGATAGTCGGGGTCACTCGAACAACGTGTGAAATACATCACTCTGCCGTTGGGCGAAATACACGATGCACCTTCCTCATATTCTGTGTTTACCGACCCCTCGATACCTTCCGGCTGCTGCCATTTCCCTTCTTCGTTTTTGCGCGACTGAAACAGATCGCTGAACTTCACACCGGTCACTCCTGATATGTCATCACCTGTGGCATCGCTACGTGTCGAGGTGAAGACGAGAATGTCGGAATCGTCACCTACCAGCATCGGACTATAGTCGCTTCTTCGGCTGTTGAAGATATTCTCCTTCCTTATGGAATATTGATTCGGATTGGCTTTCCACTCGGGAGCCAGTTCTGTGGAGCGCAGACCGTTCCTTGCCAGGATATTCGTAGGGTCGAGTTTCAGGTATTCCTGAAAATTCACGGCAGCCTGCTTATACATCGAACATTTCAGTTGCTGACGAGCCAGATGCAGAATACAGATAGAGTCGGGGTACTTATACCTCACGGCATTCTGATATGCTGCCACAGCCTTTTGTGCATAACCGATATGACGATAACATTCACCCATGAGGAAGGCTCTCTGTCCACGTTTCTCCTTGTCCTTCGACGGAGTACGCGAATATGCTTTCTTATAGTGAATAGATGCTGTATAGTATTCACCAATGGCAAGAGCCTGATCGCCCTTCTTATGGTAAATGTTCGGGTTGCCACACGAAAACAGAATTGACATCATCAGTGTCAATCCTGCTGCGATATGTAAGGTATGGAGAATTCTCGTGCGCATACATTCATTATAAACGTGCGCACTACATGATTTATTGTGTCTTGCACTCAGCTTGATGTTCACAACAATGACATTCCGCGCCTCCTGTCTTCTGACAACAGTTGCAATCGGTGGTCTTTCCTGTCAGTCGGCGGTAGTAATGCCTTAGGGTCAAAGCCACAGTCAGAACCACAATCAATATGACAATCGTCATTTGTATCATAACAGACTACCAAATTGGAATACGATGGTTGAACAAATCCATGCCAGTAATGTGGTATAGAAAATAGTGAACGCAGCCCAATGCCACGAACCCGCTTCGTTCTTTATACTTATGCATGTCGGTATGCAAGGCATGTAGAGCAGTACAAAAATGATGAAGGCGAAAGCCGAGAGGGTAGTGAGTCCGCTGTTCTTTTTTATCAGTCGCGACAGTCTGGCTTGTTCTGCATCTTCATCCTCAAGTACTTCGTCATTGCTGTCACTACTGTAGAGTACACCCATCGTAGAAGCTACAATCTCTTTCGCACCTATACCGGTGATGATACTGACGCCCTCTTTCCATCCCATTCCGCAAGGACGGATTACTGGTTCTACGGTCTTGCCTATCTGTCCGATATAGCTGTTCTCAATCTGTTCACTGGTGCTGTATTCGTCATGATGTGGGAAGTAGCTCAGTGCCCAGACGATGATGCTGGCTGCCAGAATCGTAGTACCCATCTTCTTCAGGTACTGCTTACCTTTCTCCCAGGTGTGGCGCACCACATTCTTTGCTGATGGCAAACGGTAAGGAGGCAGTTCCATTACGAACGGACTACTCTCACCCTTCACCACGAAACGGCTGAACAGTTTAGCCATGAGTATCGACATCATGACACCAATCAGATACATGGCAAACAGTACGAGAGCCTGACAATGGGGGAAGAAGGCTCCGATAATGATGATATATACCGGCAGGCGTGCCGAACATGACATCAGCGGTATGATGAGCATTGTGATGAGTCGCGACTTACGGTCCTCGATGGTTCGGGTAGCCATCACGGCAGGGATGTTACATCCGAATCCCATAATCATCGGAATGAACGACTTGCCGTGCAGTCCCATCTTATGCATCATCTTGTCCATGATGAAAGCAGCTCTGGCCATATATCCCGAGTCTTCCATATACGAAATGAAAGCATACAGAATCATGATATTCGGCAGGAATATCACCACGCCACCTACGCCACCGATTATTCCGTCGATAATCAGGTCTTTCAGCGGACCGTCGCTCATATAGTTTGATGTCACTCCACTTATCCATTCCACTAAC
This sequence comes from uncultured Bacteroidales bacterium, assembly GCA_902774005.1. Lineage (GTDB taxonomy): Bacteria > Bacteroidota > Bacteroidia > Bacteroidales > Bacteroidaceae > Minthosoma. The sequence goes on from CACYGK010000044.1 coordinate 16,052, forward strand.
ATATCAATCCAGTCCATTGGATACTGTCCGATATTGAACGTGCAGTAGAACATCACATACATCAGCAGCAGGAAGATAGGGTAGCCCCATATATTGCTTGTGGCAATGGCATCGATACGTTTCGTCAGTATGCGGTTGTTTACATGGTTTTTCCTGAAACATTCCTTCAGTGCTCCCTGTACGAATCCGTACTTGGCATCGGTGATGGCTGATTCGCTGTCTTCTCCCAGTTCGTTCTGAATGCTGCGCTTACATTCCTCTGTAGTCCGGATGATATCGTCTTTGTTTGTCAGGGTCCTTATGATACCCTCAATCTGACGGTCGTTCTCCAGCATCTTGATTGCAAGGAATCGTCCAGAATAGTTGTGGTGAGGTTCGGGGTTCTGTCGAATCAGAACTTCCACTTTCTCGATGTTCTGCTCAATCACACTTCCGTGGTTCACATGAATATGTCGTGCAATATCCTGGCGTCCTTCCTCTATGGCTATAATCTGTCGGAACAGTTCCAGCACACCCTCACCGGTTCTTCCTACCGTCGGCACTACAGGTACTCCGAGCAGGGTACCCAGTTGCAGAGTGTCGAGTGTGTTACCGCTCGAACGCAGTTCGTCGTACATATTCAGTGCCATAATCATCGGCACGTCCATATCAATCAATTGAGTAGTGAGATACAGGTTCCGTTCCAGATTGCTTGCATCCACCACATTCACTATGATGTCTGGTGTGCGTTCGATGATGTGGCGTCTTACATAGAGTTCTTCCGGACTGTAAGCCGTAAGCGAATAAGTACCCGGCAGGTCGGTCAGATTGAAGTGATAACCCTCGAAATCAAATTCTCCCACCTTCGCATCTACAGTCACTCCCGAATAGTTTCCCACTCGTTCGTGAGCACCGCATGCCGCATTGAATATAGTAGTCTTTCCGCAGTTCGGATTACCTACGAACACCACATTCAGTTCGTGTTCCTTCATGTGAGCCATCAGTTGCAGACGGTCGTAGCAGTTCTCGTCGGCAGGAATACCTGGATGGTAGTGGTTTCCAAATTCGAACTTCTCAGCCTCCTTCTCACTTACCACCTCTACGAGTTCGGCTTCAGCCCTTCTGAGGCTCACCTCATAGTCCATCACCTTATACTTCACAGGGTCGCGCAATGGGGCATTGAGCAACACCTTTATGGTCTCACCCTTGATGAAGCCCATCTCTACGATGCGTTTCCTGAATCCACCGTGTCCATGTACGTGAACCACGATGCCCGTTTCACCTGTTTTTAAGTCTGAGAGTTTCAAGTCCTTCTGTTTTTTTTTGTTTTGCGTTACAAAGTTCCGATAATTCAGTCTATTCCACAATACTCAATTCTGAGTAAATCTCCTTTGCCTTCGATATATTATCTTTCTCTCCGGCAATAATCACGATATCCTCCATCTGGAGTACTATCTCGGGATCGGGATTCATCACGTTGGCTTCTTCCGGACGTATTACACCCATGATGATGCATTTAGTACTTTCCCTTATGTTCGACTCCTTAATGGTCTTTCCAATCAGCAGGTTGCCTTCTCCCATGATGATATTACCCAGTTCGATCTTCTGGGTGGAATATATCTGTTCATCGTCTGTTATGCTGCCTTCCAGCAATTTCTTGAAGGCATCCATCTGTTCGTCTGTTCCCGCTACCACAATCTTGTCGTTTGGGAAGATTCGGTTGTCACCATTTGGGATATTGATGTTTATTCCGCTTCTTACAATGCTTACCACGTTCACTCCTGTATGTCCTCTCAGTCCCAGACTCTTCAGCGTGCGTCCGCAGAACATGGAATTTGAAGGAATGTCAAATTCCGATATGTGTATATCCAGACTGAGCAGCGATGACTGAGTTTCGTTCCCCATACTGCGCTTGGTTTCTGCCACCTTTTCTCTTGCGTACAGGTTTTTGTTGAACAGAGCCATAATATGCTTGATGCCAGGAGTTATCGAGAGCTGACGCAGCAACAGAGTCCACAGTATCCTCAGGATACGTTTCCAATTCTTGTCTTTCTTTGTTTCCGTACGGCTCTTCCTGTATTCTTCCAACAGACGTTTTGTTTCGTCACTCATGTGGCGGTCGAGGAAGTCAAGGGTAGGGTAGGCAAGTTTCATTATGTACGGAGTCAGGAACGTCGTGATTACCGATACAGCTACCACAATCGGGTACAGGCTCTCGTTCGTCACGTTCAACGACTCTCCCAACGAGGCGATGATGAAGGCAAATTCACCAATCTGCACCAGTGAGAATCCGGTTTGCAGCGACACCCTCAGGCTCTGTCCGCTCAGCAGTGTACCTACCGAACCGAAGATGATCTGTCCGAAGATTACTATCAGTGTGATTATAAGGATAACCTGCCAGTATTCAATCAGCATAGCCGGATTAATCATCATACCTACCGACACGAAGAAGATAGCTCCGAATATATTCTTAACAGGCAGGATCAGGTGCTCAATACGTTCTGCCTCTACCGTCTCTGCCAGTATCGAACCCATGACGAAGGCCCCCAGTGCACTACTGAATCCTGCACTTACTGCCAGTAGCACCATACCCAGACACAGTCCTGTGGATAGTAGTGTCAATGTCTCGTCATTTAACTGATGCTTGAAATGTGCCAGGAAAGTCGGAATAATCAATATGCCGCTAACAAACCATATAGTGAGATAGAGCAGCAGTGTTATAATCTGGAATACCAGAGCCGAACCCTCAAACTCGTTCTTTACGGCAATTGATGACAGCAACACCATCAAAACAACTGCAAATAGGTCTTCTATAATCAGTATTCCGAAACAAATCTTTGTGAACTTATGCGCTCTGAGTCCAGCTTCGTCTATCGCCTTGAACACAATCGTAGTTGATGACATACACAGCATACCACCTAAGAACAGGGAGTTGATGAAATTCAAACCCATGAGCATTCCTGCTGTGAATCCTACAGTCATCATTCCCACTACAATCGTTGTCGCACCAATCAGAGCCGTATTGCCCACTTGCAGCAGTTTCTTGAAACTGAATTCCAATCCCAGAGAAAACAAAAGGAAAAGCACACCGATCTGTCCCCATGTCTCAGCATTCTCGTCGTCTATCCACGACTCGCCTAACATATATGGACCCACCATCATGCCGGCAACGATATATCCCAATACTACCGGTTGCTTAAACATCTTGAACAGCAGACTCACTATACCTGCTGTCAACATTATTATGCATAGATCTTTTTCCATAATGACTTTAACCTGTAACCAGTTTGCTCCTTACCCTTTAGAGGGTCGTCTGTCAATTATCTTCTTTCATGTAATCGTCCAGATTATCCTCCCACAGATAGTGTTGCGTTTCCTTTGCAATCACACCCGACAACAGCAACAGAGAAACCAGATTAGGAATAGCCATCAGAGCGTTGAAGATGTCTGCCAGATTCCATACCATTGCCAGACTCATAATCGAACCTACGAAGACAACAAGTACGTACACTATTCTGTATAATATTATCGAGCGTTTGCCGAACAAATATTCCATAGCCCTCTCACCATAGTAGCTCCAACCCAGAATGGTTGAGAACGAGAAAGTCAGAATACCGAACGTGAGTATTGGTGCACCTAAATACGGTACCTTTCCGAATGCCTCCTTCGTTAGCATACCACCTTGATCCTGACTTATTTCCGGATAGGCTAATATGCTAGTCGTAACTACCAGTCCGGTGATGGCACAGATTACAACTGTATCCCAGAATGTACCCGTACTCGAGACCAGTGCCTGACGCACAGGATTGCGTGTCTGTGCAGCAGCTGCCACAATGGGTGCCGAACCCATTCCCGATTCGTTTGAGAATAGTCCGCGGGCAATACCGTAACGGGCTGCCACCATCATTACCGAACCTACTGCTCCGCCACCGACAGCCTTTGTCGAGAATGCCTCGTCCACTATCAGCCGCAGTGCCTCCGATATATATGCATGATTGACGATGAGAATATAAATACATCCCAGGACGTATAAAAGTGCCATGAACGGTACGATAGCCGTACACCACCTTGCTATGTTCTTTACGCCACCGATAATCACCGAACCCACCAGTGTGGCAGTCACAAATCCGCATATCAGTCGTGTGTAATGCGGACTCAGTATCGGTTCCATCAGAAGAGTGATATTCTCACTTATCGCATTTGCCTGTACCGCATTACCGATGCCGAAGGTTGCTATGGCTGTAAACACACAGAACAACACAGCCATCCACTTGCATCTCAGCCCTTTCTCCAGCGCATACATCGGTCCGCCCAGTATAGTGCCGTCATCGGTTTTCTGTCGGTACTTTATGGCGAGCAGTCCCTCACCGTATTTCGTGGCAATGCCGAACACACCTGTGAGCCAGCACCACAGCACAGCACCGGGTCCACCGAGACTGATGGCTGTAGCTACTCCGATGATGTTACCCGTACCTATAGTTGCAGCCAGAGAAGTGGTGAGAGCACCGAACTGACTTATGTCGCCGGTCGAATCTTCGTCCTTCTGCACTGATAGACGGATAGCCTTGAATATCTTGCGTTGCGGAAATTTCAGTCTTAAGGTCAGGAAGATATGGGTACCAAGCAACAACACTATCATAGGCCATCCCCATAACAGATTCCCGATTTGTTGCGTAAATATTAGCAGTTCTGACATGTTTTATCAATTCTCAATAGTAAATTATATGTTCAATTGTTCTTTGCTTCATTCCAGTACTTATCCATCTCCTCCAGCGTCGTTTCTTGGAAAGTCTTTCCGGCTTTCTTCAGTTTCTGCTCAACATAGTTGAAACGCTTTATGAACTTCTGATTGGTCTTTTCCAGTGCATTGTCCGGATTTATCTTGTACAGTCGTGCCGCATTGATGAGCGAGAACATCACATCGCCAAACTCTTCCGTAGCCTTCTCCTTGTCCATGTGTTCTACCTCAGTCTCAAACTCCCCAATCTCTTCCTTTACCTTTGTCCATACTTCACGCCTTTCCTGCCAGTCGAAACCCACATTGCGGGCTTTGTCCTGAATTCTGTAAGCCTTGATAAGCGAGGGTAGGGCATCGGGCACTCCACTCAATACGGTCTTGTTGCCGTCTTTCTCCTTTTGCTTTATCTGTTCCCATGTCTGTGCCACCTCAGTCGCACTGTTTGCCACTGCCTCTCCATATACATGAGGGTGACGGAAAATCAGTTTGTCGCACAACTTATTGCATACGTCCGCAATGTCAAACTCCTCTGTCTCACTTGCAATTTTTGCATAGAAAACAATATGGAGTAATACATCACCCAATTCCTTGCAAATATCTGATTTATTATCCTTTATAATAGCGTCGCAGAGTTCGAACGTCTCCTCAATTGTATTCGCCCTCAGACTCTCATTTGTCTGCTTTCTGTCCCAAGGACACTTCTCCCTCAGGTCGTCCATCACGTCGAGCAATCTGCCGAACGCCTCCATCTTTTCTTCCTTAGTATGCATCACAATTTTAAATCATATTGATTATAACAAATACCTCTTCCACCGAAACCTTCCTTCTGGTAAATCAATCCCTCGTTCAGCCAAAGTCCTCGGTTTTCGGTTGAGATTCCGAAGTCCAGCCATTCGTGCGTCTGTGCATACTCCGCTATCAGGTAGTCGATGAGCAGGTCCAGAGCTCCGCAGCGTCTTGCTTCCTCCGTGGCAGTCATATATTGCGTGTGTACCGTCTTCTCATATATAAATATATAGGTACCTGCAATCATTCGTCCGTCTTCGTCCCTTACGGCATATAGTTTTATATTCTCGGGGAAACGACTCATCAGCAGACGCAGTTCGTCGCTATTATGTACGGGTCTTAGTCCGTGACGTTCTTCCAATACCCTGTTCAGAATCTGCCAGTACTGCTCTACATTATCCGTCTGCTCGACCTTCAACTGCCTCTTCTGTGCCTTTTTCAGTGCATTGCGTCGCGAGTGCTCATAAGCAATAGGAGACTTCAGGTTTACACAGCTTGACAATCCGCAAGCCGACAACTTCGCCCCGCATCTGTACAGCGCATACTCATCCTCTCCGCTCGTTTGCATCCAGTAGATATGTGGTACAGCCTTATACATTAGCTTCCTTGCTCCATACTCTTTCTTGTAGTACTCCCTCATTAGTTCAAAAGCTTCCAGTACTCTTACCGAATCCATCTCATCGCTCATCACCAGTCCACCGTAGGTCAGTCCCTGATGCGAATATACCACACCTTTCTCTCTGTCAACATTTGCAGGCAGTACGGCAAACACCCTTTCCTTATCAACAAACATTATAGAGGCGTCCTCAAACCTGTCGCTGTGATAATCCATATAATGACGGTCAATCATGAACGTACCGTTCTTCGACCTTGCCACAAATTCATTCCACTGCTCAGCCCTCTCCGGTGTATATTTTACCAGACTCATACCTGTCTTCTGTACTGTTGCCAGCTGTCGTGTTTCAGCAGCATCCTCACCTCTGTGCTCAAATATTCGTCTGAACTCCTCATAACTCCTGATATAACCCTCGTGCATATACTCCACACTTGCCACCACCACACAAACCGTTCCGGGTTCGAAGTTCTTCAATTCACACCACACATTCTTACCAATGTATATGCCACGTGCAGGATTGTCGATGCGCACCGTCTCTGACTCCTTGCCATTATCGACGAACATATCGAATGCACCACTCACCGCAAACACCACTTCCTCGCACTCACTGTGTGCATGGCATCCGCGACTTTCGCCAGGTGCAACGTCATAAATCCAGAACATACGTTTCGGTTCGAAAGGCAGATCCTCCCATTCAGCAATACACAGACTGCCCCTCTTATCCTGGTGTCTGTCCATCTCTACCGTTCCGTATCCCTTACTTATTATATCTCTGTAGCTTTTCATAATCAAAATTCGTGCAAAAATACGTAAAAATCACGACAAACAGACCAGTATTGAAAAATATTTGAAAAAAATATCAATTATCAATTGTCAATTGTCAATTATTTTCTACCTTTGCATCGCTTTTGACGAAAAGCACTCTATTGGGGGTATCTTGAAACAGCCTCAGGAGTTAATTCAGCTAAGTTTCCGGAAGGATGGGTGAGTGGCTGAAACCACCAGTTTGCTAAACTGACGTACGGGTTACCGTACCGGGGGTTCGAATCCCCCTCCTTCCGCAACCTATTATTTGGCGGGTTCGTCTATCGGTTCAGGACACATGCCTCTCACGCATGAAAGATGGGTTCGATTCCCATACCCGCTACAACGCAAAAAGACAATCAACACCAATTGATTGCCTTTTTTTATAACCAGTAAGCAAAATAAAATGGATGAAACGAATAAAGGTGACGTGGCATTAGTCCTGTCGAGTGGAGGTGCCCGAGGATTAGCACATATAGGTGCTATCGAAGAACTGGAATCTCGTGGCTACCATATCAGTTCCATAGCCGGTTGTTCGATGGGTGCACTCATTGGTGGAGTATATGCAGCAGGAAAACTCGGAGAATTCCGCGAATGGATGAAAACCATCAACCGCAAGAAGATGTTTGAACTCTCTGATTTCTCCTTATCCTTCAATCATATCGTTAAGGGCGACCGTATCATTCAAGCCATCATGGAGTTCGTACCCGACATCGACATCGAAGATCTTCCTATACCTTACTGCGCTGTGGCTACTGACCTTAAAGCAGGTAAAGAAGTAGTATTTAACAAAGGTCGACTTTTCGATGCTATACGTGCCAGCATCTCCATTCCCTCGTTCTACGAACCCGTACAGCGTGACGACATGATACTCATCGACGGGGGCATCACCAACCCCATACCTCTTAATCGTGTCAAGCGTCACAAAGGTGATATCCTTGTCGGTGTAGATGTCAGCGATTACGATTACAAAACACAATGGGAAGAGATGCACTGGCTCACAGCACGTCAGAAGCAGGACCGCTCACTGAAAACGAAGATACTCGACAAACTCATCCCCGACAACATCGAATTCAACTATTATACCGTCCTTAAGCGCAGCAGCACCATCATGATTCGTCAGAACTCCATTCTCATGGAAAAACTCATGAAACCCGAAATGCTTGTGGATATTCAGATGAATCGTTACGGCATCTTCGACTTTGACAAATCCGAAAAGATTATTGCAGTTGGACAGAAGAAAACTGCCCAAACTATCACTCGCTTCGAATCGTCGGAACCCAAATCCAGCTGGCTACGCTTTGTTCCTTTCAAACGCTGAAACACTCTTTTTTGTATTTCAGTGTTTTCTTGTTTATTTATTTGAGTTCATCTCTGATGGGGTGCGGACATTTTTCTTATCTTAATGCTTCGAATAGTTGTTCGATGGCATCGGCAGGTGATGGGTTCTGCTGGAGCAGACTGACGAACTTACTTCCGATAATGGCTCCGGCTGCGTTCTGTTGTGCTGCCTCAAGGGTCTGACGGTTACTGATGCCGAATCCTATCATGCGTGGATTGTGCAGGTTCATGGCATTGATACGTGAGAAGTATGCCTGCTTGGCTGCATCGAATTCGCGTTGTGCACCTGTGGTAGCTGCCGAACTGACCATGTAGATGAAACCGTCGGTATGACTGTCGATGAGTCGTATGCGTTCATCGCTGGTTTCAGGTGTGATAAGCATGATGATACGCAGGTCATAACTATCGGCGATGGGTTTGTAATCTTTCAGATAGTCATTAAAGGGTAAGTCAGGGATTATCATTCCGTCGATGCCGACACGAACACATTCTTTACAGAATTCCTCGAATCCGAAATGGAGTATGGGGTTGAGGTATCCCATGAGAATGAGAGGAATAGTCACGTCTTTACGTATGTCTTCCAACTGGGAGAAGAGTGTGCGGAGGGACATACCGTTGCGGAGTGCCTGTGTAGCTGCATCCTGGATGACGGGACCGTCTGCCATAGGGTCGGAGAATGGTATGCCTACTTCTATCATGTCGATACCATGCTGCTGGAGTGAACGGATGATGTCACATGTACTATTCAGTGTGGGGTGTCCGGCGCAGAAGTAGATAGAAAGAATGCCAGACGGCTTTGTTTTGAAAAGTGAGTTTATTCGGTTCATGATTCTTTGGATTTTAGAGTTGTGATGAAATGCATCAGACGGTCAGTATCCTTAAGTGCTGGGGAAATCTCAAATTTGGAGTTAAGGTCGATACCGAGGAGTTTGGGATGACGGAATCGGATGATAGCGTCGATATCATCAGGACCAATGCCTCCACTGAGGAGGAAAGGACGTGTACCTGTGTAGGCATTGAGGAGTTCCCACTGGAATTTCTCACCACTACCGCCATAGGTGCTGCATGGGGTTTCGAAAAGAAAGTAATCGACTGTGGATGTGTAGTCTGTCGT
>CACYGK010000045.1 GCA_902774005.1 uncultured Bacteroidales bacterium
TATCAAATAGTAAGGAAGATTGCCAAACGGGTGGTCAAGATAGTAGATCGTTTCGGGCAAAGTAACTCTACGTTAGAAGAGATCTTTTAACAGCATCTTGAAAGCATTTCTGAGAATCTTCAAATCGCGCTGTACAGGTGGCAGTTCCATAGCGTATGATATCTTCTTGCGTAATTTTTCAAGATGGCGTTTCTCCCTTTCGGTCATCGTCTTAATATCAACTTTTACATTACTCTTTTTCTTAGCTGCCAAGCGTTTCTCTTCAAACAGATTGAACTTCTGTTCATACATTTTCTTCTCCTGACCATTAGGAAGCGACGCAATTATAGATTTAAGAGCCTTGCTGCGTTCCTCGTCGCACTTATCTTTTTGGGTGGAAGACATGCCATCGAGATAGTAGATTGACACCATATCGTCCAATGGGGCATAAGTGCATTCTTTCTGTAGGAACATACGGGTGGTGAGTTCCCAGTCGGCTACGATTTTTATGCTCTCATCATAGGGGTGCTCACGCAGGAAGGCAGTACGATTAAATGTAGCCTGATGGTTCAGCGCGTCTATCAGAAAGAAATCCAGAGAGAGGGTTCTTGGAGGGAACCAGGTCAAAGTATTCAATCCATCGATAAATGTGGAACAACCTGAATAGAAATCAGCATCGCGCAGTTTACCTACAACATTTTCAAGTACTTGTGAGGAGAAGAACGTATCACCCGAGTTCATGAATATACAATAGTCGTTATTTGCCATCTTTACGGCTTTGTTCATAGCATTATATACGCCCTTGTCCGGCTCACTCACCCAATAGTTTATCCTGTCAGTGGTCTGTAAATACTCCTTACTGCCATCGGTGGAACCACCGTCAATCACGATGAGTTCGTATCCAGTGTAGGTTTGGGAAAGGATAGAAGGTATCGTCCTCTGCAAACCACTCAGATTGTTATAGTTGATGGTGATAACAGTGATTCTGTTCTTTGTCATATCTATATTTCCTTTATATTTCTTATGTTGCTTCACATATAATTTATAACCCATGTCGAGGGGAAGGACAAAGTGGAGAAACTTCCATTTCCTTCGTATTGAGAGTCGTTTCAGGAACATCACATCCGAAAAACTCCAGAAAGGCAGGTTTCTTATTTCGCAATAGCGCTTATACGACAACGATTTATCACCTTTCAACAGAGGGTCCATGATAAACGGAACCATATCGTTCTCCAAAAACCTGTATACCAGCGGGTTTTTCTTTACATCCTTCTTTGAAGGAGCATCCGACTTAAAGATAAATTTTACCAGATACTTATAAACCTCGAACAATTGGTTCTGGTGCCATTGGTGACCGTGTGAACGCTCAGTTGACCCCGGACGTACAATGTATATGTATGTTTCCTTCTGTACTACAGCTATCTTGTCAAAACAAAAGGCACTGCAGAAACTCCACAAATTATCCTCATGGACAATTCCCGGCTGAAAGAACAAACCATTCTCGATGAGGAAAGATTTCTTTATCAGCTTATTCCAAGGCATGGAATAAATATTGAAACGCAACTGTTCGGTTATGATTTCATCCGATGAATAAGTGCGCTGTTGCATCAGGAAGGGTTTGAGATGCAGAGGACCTACAATCTTGTAGTTGCCTATAACCATCTGCAGCATCGGGTCTTTCTGAAACTCTGCATAGAGCAGTTCGATACAGTCGTCCGTGATATAGTCATCACTGTCCAACATATACACATACTCTCCCTGTGCTTCTTTAATACCCCTGTTTCTTGCCACAGACTGTCCCTGATTGTGCGGCTGACAAATCAGACGGAACAGGATGTCGCCCTTGTAGTCGTTTATATAACTGGTTATCAATTCCCGACTATTGTCCGTACTGCAGTCGTCGATAAAGAGCACTTCTATATCGGTAAATGTCTGACTGGACAGTGACTCCAGACATTTACCTATATATCCTTCTACATTATAGACAGGTATAATTATTGATATCTTCCTCTGTTTTACTTGCATATAATCGGATTAGGCTCTTTATTAAGTTCTATTCTATCACAGTTTTATATACTTCTGCCAACTTCTGTGCCGAGGATTCCCACGAATAGCGCTGAAGTCGGCTGCGCTGAACGTCTATGAAGCGGCTGCGCTCATTGCTATCCATATGGTATAAGGTCTCGAACTGCTCTTCAAAGTCTGAACTTCCATCCTTCACCTGGAAATATATAGCAGCATCACCTGCAATTTCAGGAAAACAGCTGGCTCTGTTGAGCATCACGGGACAGTCGGCTTTCCAAGCCTCGAGTATAGGAATACCGAAACCCTCATAGTCCGAAGGATAGACAAATGCCACAGCGTTATGATAAAGGTCGAGGAACTCCTGATTGGTCTCCATGAACCGGTATACGAAGCGGTCGGCAATCCCATAACCTTCGAGCATTGCCTGTTCATCATAATCAAACGGCTTTCCTGTACAGACAACCTTCAGTTCCTTATGTCGTTTGAGAATTGGAATACAGTCTTTTGCAAAGACATCGAAGTTCTTGTAGAAATGTCTTTCACCTACGTACAGGATATATTCGAAGTCAAAGGCTCTCCTTTCGGAAGGTATATAAGGACTGGAGTCGGCTCCATGATAGACTACCGTCACCTTTTCTTCCGGAATATGCATCATCCTTACCAGATCCTTCTTTGTCTGTTCGCTCACCGCAACAATATGCGCAGCACGAGGAATCACCTGGTTCTTCTGTCTGATTTGGATGTCGTCCCTTGCATAGTACTGCGGATAGAGTTCGGGAATCATGTCATGAACAGTTATGACAAAAGGCTTATTCCCGATATCATTCAGGAAGTAACTGTCAAAAAAGGTGGGATGGAACACGTCGAACTTCCCTGCTTTCAGCATGAATTCCGTTTTAAGCTGATTGAGAATCGGACGTTTATCCCATTTTTCGGGGTGACCGTACTTCAGATTATAATATGCCTTGAAAAGTCCCTTCTTCCATTTGAAGTCGCGTTGGGATATGAAATGCTTATATGTATAACCGTTAGGACGGAACCCCATCTGCTGCAGATACACGTTGTCTGTTTCGCATATACCAAAGTCGGCATGTACATAGTCAGGGAGATGCCGGTACAACTCTGCAAAACATCTTGACACACCACCATGGGTCTGCATGTCAAAGGCCTGATAGTCATATAATACATTCATACGCAATAAAAAGTATGCGAAGTTAATATTAATGTTAGAGGATCTCTTCTTGAGATTTATCCTTACCGTATTAAAGGGAACTTACAGTTGCTGCATATCGTATAGACGCTTATAGTAACCGTTACGTTCTATCAGTTCGTCGTGCTGACCGCGTTCCACTATCTCTCCTTCGTAAAGAACAAAAATTTCATCGGCATTCTTAATGGTTGACAGACGGTGGGCAATAGCCACAGTAGTACGACTCTTCATCAGTCGCTCCAAAGCCTCCTGCACGAGTCGTTCACTCTCCGTATCGAGTGCCGAAGTAGCCTCATCGAGGATAAGGATAGGAGGATTCTTCAGGATGGCACGTGCTATGCTGACACGCTGGCGCTGACCACCTGACAGACGTCCGCCTCGGTCTCCGATCATTGTGTTGTAACCGTTCTCACTTTCCATGATGAATTCGTGTGCATTGGCTATCTTGGCAGCCTCAATCACCTGCTCCATCGTTGCATTCTCCACACCGAACGTAATATTATTGTAGAAAGTGTCATTGAAGAGGATTGCCTCCTGGTTCACATTTCCTATGAGCTGACGCAGACTGGATATTCCGACTTCGCGGATATCCTTACCGTCAATCAGGATACGACCCGAACATACATCGTGATATCTCGGAATAAGGTCCACAAGTGTGGATTTACCCGAACCTGACTGTCCCACAAGAGCAATAGTCTTTCCCTTTGGTATTACCAGATTGATATGCTTGAGTACATCACGTCCTTCGATATAATGGAACGAAACATCTTGTATCTCCACCTTGTCGTCAAATGATTTAAGCTGCGTCGGATTCGGCAGTTCCCTGATAGGATTCTCAGCTCTGAGGATAAAGTCAATACGGTCCATGGATGCAAGTCCCAACGGAATCTGATATGTTGCTCTAGAGAGGTCCTTTAACGGATTGATAACACTGTACAGGATTACCATGTAGAAGATGAATGTTGAGGCATCGATAAGATTGGATTCGTTGAGAATCAGGAAACCGCCGAACCAGAGAACGATGACGATAATTATCGTTCCCAAGAATTCAGACATAGGGTGAGCTGCATTCTGACGGATAATCATCTGGTTCATACCCTTACGGAACTCGTCATTCACAAATATAAATCGCTTCAACATCTTATGCTCTGCAATAAACGCCTTGATGATACGGAGTCCGCCAAGAGTCTCATCAAGTTGGGCAATGATGTCACCCCATTGTCCCTGCACAGCTGAAGACTGGCTTTTCAGTTTCCTGCTCACCTTTCCCATTATCCATCCTGCAATCGGGGCTACCACCAGAACAAAGAGGGTGAGTTGCCAACTGACTGTGAAGAGGGTGAAGAAACAGACCAGAATAGCTATCGGTTGACGTATGAGCATATCAATCGAACTCGTTATTGAGTTCTCAACAACCTGTACATCGGCACTCATTCGTGCTATGATATCACCTTTTCTTTCTTCAGAGAAGAAACTGAGTGGCAGTTTCAGAACCTTATCATATACTTCAATTCGGATATCACGTACCACACCTGTACGCAAAGGTACCATGACTGATGAAGAAGCGAAATACCCAGCGGTCTTGATTCCCGTCATAATGATAAGTGCCATACCCATTATCACCAACGTGAGGAATGCACCGTTATTGGCTATCATTTCCTGAATCCAAGCATAAGCATTGTTTACAAGCACTTCCTTATTAAGATGATTCCATTCCACTGGCTGATATTCATACACCTGCTGGTCAATCTTGAAGAGGATGTTAAGGATAGGAATCAATACCATGAATGAAAAAACGTTCATCCATTGGGAGAAGAAATTAAGTACAATGGACCACACTAAATACTTGCGATAAGGCTTCAGATAGCGTGCCATTATTGAAAAAAACTGTTTCAGCATCTCTCTCGTAATTATTGTTTGGTGCGAAGGTATGGCAAAAAAACGAATTGACCAACTTAATATTAAAAAATATTAAAACAATGGTTACATTCCGTCAATATCATCGTATAGTTTCTGCACAAATGCCTTTGCACAGTTGATGTTTTTGCCAGGTTCTTCACCTGTGTCCCACACCACGACATCAGGCACACCGTCATAGAGTACCTGGTTGTCTTCCGAAATTATACCGAAGGAGGCATCGGGAAAGGCAATGTAGGCAAAATGTGGGGCGTTATTGTCGAACAAATCCTTTGAATAGGTGAAATCCGAGTGATCTATATTCAGCATTCCAAGAAGTGTTGCTGCAATATCTATCTGACTGCCTATAGTGTGTATGTTGCGATGTTCTTTAACCACACCACCAGTCATAATCAGCGGAATCTCATAGCGCCACAACTGATAATTATCCAAATCATCGGGATAAGCACCCAGATGGTCCGGCACCATTACCACTAACGTATTCTCCCACTGAGGCATCCTCTTCAGTCGTTCGATAAATTTACCCAATTCATCGTCTGTATATGCAAATGCATTCAGAGCTTCGTTTTTAAACCCACTCTCATACGGCACGTCAAAAGGTTCATGACTGCTCAGTGTCATCATTGTTACGAGAAATGGTTTGTTTTTATCCATTTCATCGATATCTTTCAGGATACGTTCGAACACAATACCATCGTGTACACCCCACTTGCTGGTTCGCTGACGGGGAGGAAAACCGGTTTCCGAAACAACATTCTCATACCCGGTACCCACTATATACGACTGCATATTGCTGTAGTTCGTATCTCCGCCATAATAGAAATACGTAGCGTATCCGTTATTTCTCAGACTGCGGGCAATCGCAGGGAGTTTGGTCGATTTCTTGGGCATATCCATTACACTCATACTGGGCTGAGCCGGCAGTCCGCTGAGTATCGACACCATAGCCCTGTCTGTTCTCACGGTATTAGCATAGAAGCGGTCGAAATACAGTCCGTTCTTTGCCAAGGCATCGAGTCTGAGAGTCACCCCCTCCACATGTCCACCTTCATCCATGATGTATTTCGAGAAACTCTCAAGCATCACTATTATAACATTTGGATGTGTGTTCAGCCTTATGCCCAGACTGTCATAACTCTCATCACTTCTCAATCCGGTACATACCATTTCATCGAACAGACGGGTAGCATCCTTATCGTCCATAAAGCGGAACTGACTACCGATGTCTTCGGTATGAAGCACAGACTCCACAAAACTGAAAATCGGATTGACCGCAGCGTGGTTCAGTCTCATGTTACTGCTGAAATAAACGCTTCCCGTATGGTTTGTACCTGTACTTAAACCTCCTCGTATTGGCAGAATGAGCAGAGTCGTAAGCACAAGCATCAGAATACACGCTACTGCGTTCTTGCCCCATCGCGTTTTTGTCCTGCCGGAAAACAGACGTCCAGGTATCACAATCCATTCAAACAGAAGGTACGTCAAGATGGTCAGCACCAGAATACCAGCACACGCACCTAATGCCTGCCACAAAGTAATACTTGCCAGAGCATCGGCTGGAGAAGTCTTCAGATACAGCAACGGAGTACTGTCAAGCGGGAAACCCCAATATCCATACAGTCCGAGGTTTACGGCATAGAACACTATTGCAGCAAATATTAGAAGTGCCATGAGCGTTCTCCACCCCGCAAGCACATATTTCCCCTTCTGCCATATTCCAAGAAGCAGTACCAATGCCGGAAGTACCGTAAGATAGCCAGCTATAGCCATATCCAGTTTCACACCATGTCCCACAACACCCATTACATCAGCAAGGGTCAGACCCTCGAATAGTTCGTGGTATGTCAGCAGAAAAACGACCTTGCTTGCAGTACCAAGCAAAAGCCAGAGCACATATGTCAATATGAAAGCCTTGACACTCTTCATTAGCGTGAAACTTGCAGTTTTACATTGCAAACATACAAAAAAAAGGAAGAATACATACAAGACACTTATTAAAAATGTGTAAACCTTTCATGAAAACCATCAAAAATGCATACATTTGCACTCAGAAACGACATACAGATATGGTATTACTCAGTTTTGACACCGAAGAATTTGATGTGCCTCGCGAACACGGGGTCGATTACGACACCCTGACCGACGGAATGAAAGTATCCGATTACGGCACAAATAAGATTCTTGACATCCTGAAAGAAGAGGAAGTGCATGCCACCTTCTTCTGTACAAGCAATTTTGCACAGCATGCTCCCGATACTATGAAGCGCATAGCCGATGAAGGACATGAGATAGCGGCTCACGGTTGCGACCACTGGAATCCCAAACCGGAGGATGTAATCAACAGCAAACGTATTCTCGAAGAACTTACCGGTAAGAAAGTATATGGTTATCGCCAGCCTCGTATGTTCCCCGTAAGTAACGATGAAATCGAACGACAAGGGTACATTTACAACTCGTCGCTCAATCCTGCCTTCATACCTGGACGTTACATGCACCTTACCGAAAGCCGCACTCCGTTCATGCAGGGTGACGTACTCCAGATACCGGCTTCAGTCACTCCGTATTTCAGGTTTCCGCTTTTCTGGCTTGCCATGCATAACCTGCCTATGTGGCTCTACCTCAGCTGGTGCCGATGGACCCACCGTCACGACAAGTTGTTTGTCACTTACTTCCATCCCTGGGAATTCTACCCACTTGGTGAGCACCCCGAACTGAAGATGCCATTTATCATCCGCAACCATGCAGGAAAGGGTATGGAAGAGCGCCTGCGCCAACTCATACAGACATTCAAGTACGAAAGTGCTGAATTCGTGACTTATACAACATTCACCCAGCGATGGCTTGCAAATAAATAAGAACTTATGACAAAACTCTGTATCGTATCCCCATGCTATAATGAAGAGGCTGTACTCAATGAGGCTGCATCAAAACTGACAGTCCTCTTTAACCAACTCATCTCACGTCAGAAGATAAGTCCGGACAGTTTCATACTCTACGTCAACGACGGCAGTCGCGACCGTACCTGGCAAATCATTCAGGAACTCCACCGTTCCAATCCGTTTGTATGCGGACTGAACCTCGCACACAACGTGGGGCACCAGAATGCCATCATGGCGGGTATGATGACAGCACGCCACCATGCCGATGCCGTCATAACCATCGATGCCGACCTGCAGGACGATATCACAGCCATCGAACAGATGGTTGATAAATTTGCAGAGGGTAACGATATTGTATATGGAGTAAAAGTAAGCCGACAGGGCGATTCATTCGCAAAACGTACTACAGCCAAAATGTTCTACCGGCTGCAGGAATCAATGGGAGTGAAGTCCGTCTATAATCATGCCGACTTCCGTCTGATGAGCAAGAGAGCACTCAACGCCCTTTCACTCTACAAGGAGCGCAACCTCTACCTTCGCGGACTCGTACCCATGTTAGGTTTTCCGAGCGATACAGTACCCGACATCATCAGTCCACGTTTTGCAGGCGAAAGCAAATACACACTGGGCAAGATGCTCAATCTGGCTACCGACGGCATCACATCCTTCTCCACCAAACCCATATCACTCATCACGTCACTAGGTCTTCTGGGACTGGTAGTCAGTTTCTTTGTGCTCATATACATTCTTGTCAGCTGGGCTACAGGACATGTAGTATCCGGTTGGAGCAGTATAATGCTCAGTCTGTGGTTTATAGGCAGTGCATTGCTGTTGAGCATAGGTATAGTCGGTCAGTACATCGGTAAAATCTATATAGAAGTAAAGCAACGTCCACTCTATACCGTGGAAGAATATCTCGGAGTTGATGCGGTTCCTCAGCAGAAATAGATTAAAGGCTCTCCTGAGGAATGAGCGGTTCCTTCAGTTCGTCCGTTTCTGCGTAATAGGTACCCTCGCAGCAGCCACCCATTATGCCATCTACTTCGTGCTGCAACTGTGGATCGACCTCAACGTAGCCTATACAGCCGGATACGTCATCAGTTTCGTGGGTAATTTCTACCTCACCAACTACTTCACCTTCCGCACACGTCCCTCCTGGGGCAAGTTCTTCGGATTTGCCGGCAGCCACAGCCTCAACTACCTGCTCCACATCGTACTGTTCAATCTCTTCCTCTGGATGGGAGTACACCGGCTCATTGCCCCACCTCTCGTCATGCTGATAGCTATGCTGGTACAGTTTTCCGTACTCCGCATCGTCTTCACATGGAGTCGTAAAAAACCGGAAATGTAATCTCGGTTTGCCAACTTTATATAGCACAATATGTAAAAAAAGCCGTTGGCTTCGAAAAACATTAAAATTTTCACACAATTTAAGTTTACAACTTAGCGGAAAAAACAAAACAAATCAATACCTTTGCAGTTGGTTTGGTAGAAAGGGTGTTTTTAGTCCCCCATACTATGCACAATTGACTATAATTTTCATTTTTAAATTTTATATACTATGGCATTAGATTTGACAAAGTATGGCATCACTGGCAGTACAGTGATTGCACACAACCCCTCTTACGAGGAACTCTTCAAAGCTGAAATCAATCCTGCTCTCGAAGGTTACGAAAAGGGACAGGAGACTGAACTGGGTGCTGTAAACGTAATGACCGGTATCTTCACTGGCCGTTCACCTAAGGACAAGTACATCGTTGACAACGACGAGAGCCACAACAACGTATGGTGGACATCTGACGCTTACAAGAACGATAACCACCCAATGAGTGAAGAAGTATGGGCAAAGGTAAAAGAGATTGCAAAGAAAGAACTTTCCAACAAGCAGCTTTACGTAGTTGACGCATTCTGCGGCGCTAACAAGGCTACACGTCTTGCAGTTCGTTTCATCGTTGAAGTAGCATGGCAGGCACACTTCGTTGAGAACATGTTCATCCAGCCTACAGCTGAGGAACTTGCAAGCTTCGAACCAAACTTTGTTATCTACAACGCTTCTAAGGCAAAGGTTGAAAACTATAAGGAACTGGGTCTGAACTCAGAGACATGTGTTGCATTCAACACAAAGAGCCGCGAGCAGGTTATCATCAACACATGGTACGGTGGTGAAATGAAGAAGGGTATGTTCTCAATGCAGAACTACTACCTCCCACTTCAGGGCATCGCATCAATGCACTGTTCTGCAAACACCGACATGGAAGGTAAGAACACAGCTATCTTCTTCGGTCTTTCAGGAACAGGTAAGACTACTCTTTCTACTGACCCGAAGCGTCTGCTCATCGGTGACGACGAACACGGATGGGACGACGAAGGCGTATTCAACCTCGAAGGCGGATGCTACGCAAAGGTTATCAACCTCTCTAAGGAGAACGAACCTGACATCTACGGAGCTATCAAGCGCGACGCACTCCTCGAGAACGTAACAGTTGACGCAAAGGGCAAGATCGACTTCGCCGACAAGAACGTTACTGAGAACACACGTGTCAGCTACCCGATCGACCACATCAAGAACATCGTAAAGAAGGTTGCAGGCAAGAGCGCTGGTCCAGCTGCTAAGAACGTAATCTTCCTTTCTGCTGATGCATTCGGAGTTCTGCCTCCAGTATCTATCCTTACTCCAGAGCAGACTCAGTACTACTTCCTCTCTGGTTTCACAGCAAAACTCGCTGGTACAGAGCGCGGTATCACCGAACCAACTCCTACATTCTCAGCTTGTTTCGGTCAGGCATTCCTCGAACTCCACCCAACAAAATATGCTGAAGAGCTCGTAAAGAAAATGAAGAAGTCTGGTGCTAAGGCTTACCTCGTAAACACAGGTTGGAACGGTACAGGCAAGCGTATCTCTATTCCTGACACACGTGGTATCATCGATGCAATCCTCGATGGCAGCATCCTGAAGGCTCAGACAAAGAAGATTCCATTCTTCGACTTCGAAGTTCCAACTTCTCTGCCAAACGTTAACCCTGCAATCCTCGACCCACGCGACACTTACGCAGATCCTAAGACTTGGGAAGAGAAGGCAAAAGACCTCGCAGGCCGCTTCATCAAGAACTTCAACAAGTACACTACCAACGAAGCAGGTAAGGCACTCGTTGCTGCAGGTCCAAAGCTCTAATCCGACTTACACATTATTTATAATAAAGGATGCACCCGTCAATCGAGGTGCATCCTTATTTTTTCTTCATCCCACATCGTGTTGGGTTCCACCTTACACGTCCGCAGTCCGAGCCGCGCTGCTGCCTCACAGTTGACCACCGTATCATCGACATAGAGGCAGTTCTCCGCCCTCTCACCTATATCCTCCAATACCTTCAGCCATACCTTCGGGTCTGGTTTCGCCATTCCCAACACCTGCGACATGTAAATCCCATCGAAATAGCTGTCCACAGGTTCGGGGAAGAAACCCGCCTCCATAAATCGCCAGTGCTCCTCATTCGTGTTCGACAGCATATACACCTTATATCCGTCCCTGCGCAGCCTCTTCAGCATCTCCAGTTTCTCCTCCGGAATACGTATCACCCACGCATTCCACGCATCCGTCACCTGCTTCCATGTAGTTCCCTCCTTACAGCCCTTCCATGCCTCACCCAGAAACTCCTCAGTCGTTATCTTTCCCGTCTGATACAGGTCCATCACCTTACTTGCAGCCATACCCTCAGCAAGCGTTCCTCCCACTTTCTCTCCCTCCTTCGCTTTGCTTGTCAGCCAAGCCATAGTATCCAGTCCGAGGGCATCGAATGCCTTCACACAGAGTTGCATGTCAATATCGAGCAACACGCCTCCCAAATCAAAAATTACTGTTCTTACCATAATCAAATTATCTGTTTGATTACAAAGGTAAAGAAAAATACAAAATTAGTTAATAACGAAACGATATTTTTATTAGCTTTGCAACACAATTCAAAAACAGCAGACAGAACAAACTTTCTTTAATAGGCATGAACAAACTATTATCGTGGATGGGATTCGACCCCACCCAACACAACGTAAAAACAGAAGTATTTGCCGGTCTCACGACCTTCCTTACCATGAGTTACATCCTGGCTGTCAACCCTATCATCATGAGCGACATAGGTATGGACAAGGGAGCACAATTCTCCTCCACCGTCATAGCAGCCGTC
This sequence comes from uncultured Bacteroidales bacterium, assembly GCA_902774005.1. Lineage (GTDB taxonomy): Bacteria > Bacteroidota > Bacteroidia > Bacteroidales > Bacteroidaceae > Minthosoma. The sequence continues at coordinate 12,189 of CACYGK010000045.1, forward strand.
TTTGCCACACTCGTAATGGCATTCTACGCCAAGATGCCGTTTGCCCTGGCTCCAGGTATGGGACTCAATGCCTTCTTCGCCTACACCCTCGTACAGATGATGGGCTACAGCTGGCAGGAAGCACTTGCGGCAGTATTTATCGAAGGCATCGCATTCATCATCCTCACCATCTTCAAGGTGCGCGAAGCAATAGTCAACTCCATACCCATAGACCTCCGCTACTCCATCTCCGTCGGCATCGGTATGTTCATAGCCTTCATCGGACTGAAAAACGGCGAACTCATCGTCAGTAGCGAATCGACCGTGACAGCATTGGGCGAATGGACTCCTACCACACTGGTGGCAGCCGGAGGTATCGTGCTCGGCACCATCATGCTTGCACGCAACATTAAAGGTGCACTCTTCTTCACCATCCTCATCATGACCCTCATAGGCATACCGCTCGGAGTCACACAGATACCCGAGAACTTCTCCCTCGTCAGTCTGCCTACAAGCATCGAACCCATAGCCTTCAAAGTCGATTTCAGCCATTTCATCGCACTTGACATCGACTACTACATCATAGTCCTCACCATACTTTTCATGGACCTCTTCGACACACTGGGCACCCTCATCGGAGCCTCAGCCAGTACCAACATGATAAACCACAGTACAGGCGAAATACCCCGACTCAACGAAGCCCTCATGGCAGACGCCGTAGGTACGACGGTAGGTGCCCTCTGCGGAACATCCACCGTCACCACCTACGTCGAGAGTGCTACAGGCATCATGGAGGGCGGACGCACCGGACTCACTGCCTTCACCGTTGCCATGCTCTTCTTCATCTCCCTCTTCTTCTCCCCCCTCTTCCTGATGATACCGTCGGCAGCAACCACCAGTGCCCTCGTCCTCGTTGGTATCATGATGCTCCGTACCATCATACACATCGATTTCATCGACATTAGCGGAGCCATGCCATGCTTCGTCACCATACTCATGATGCCATTCACAGGTAGCATCTCCGAAGGTATCGTACTCGGACTCCTCAGCTTCGTAATCGTAAAACTCTGTAGCGGTTGTTATAAAGAAATCACACCGACCCTCTACATCCTAGCCTTCTTCTTCATATTAAAATATGTAGCTCCATTACTGTAAAGAAATATGAAAAAGCTGTTTTTCATGGTTGCGCTTCTTGCAATCGCCGCCCTTAACCTGCAGGCACAGAACATCCAACTGCACTACGACTTTGGTCATCACCTCTACAAGACTACAGAGTCAGACCGCCAGCGTATGACCATCACAGTCGAGCAATTCAAAGCCGACCGTTGGGGTTCATGGTTCTACTTCGTCGATCTCGACCTCAACACCAAAGCGATGGAAAGTGCCTATACCGAAATCGCCCGTGAATTCAACCTCGGCAAACAGTCACCCTTCGCCGTCCACCTGGAGTTTGACGGAGGTCTGAGTCAGGCAGGCACCTTCCAGCCCGCAGCACTCCTCGGTGGAGCCTACAACTTCCATAGTTCCGACTTCTCCAAAATCTTCGGCGTGCAGGTCATGTACAAGCAATACTTCCAGAGCGAGATGGCAGGCACACGCAACTATGCCAGCTTCCAGTTGACAGGTATCTGGACACTTCATTTCGCAGACAGGGCACTCACTTTCACCGGTTTCATCGACTTTTGGCGGGGTGAAGATGCCGACCACAAAGGCGAACTCGTCATCCTTACCGAACCCCAGCTCTGGTTCAACCTCAACACCCTTTCAGGCATGAAAGACGTAAACCTCAGCATCGGTACAGAATGGGAAATCTCCAACAACTTCATCTTCAACGCAGCCAACGAGCGTTCATTCTTCTTCAACCCCACACTCGCGGTGAAATGGACATTCTAAATAAACAAACCCTTTATTAACCATTAAACACCGGCAGCCAGGTAGCGATATTCATAGCATACCTGTTCTTCGGATAAAAACAAAACAGCCCCGCAACTTAATGCGAGGCTGCTTTTCTTAATGCGGAAGTGCGAACTTATTCTCAGTGATTACCTTGGCACATTCGTCCATGTCCTTCTTCGTGGATGGAGTCGGAGTGAAGATGATGCGCACTCGCTTGATGAGGTCAGCACCTACTTCATCCTTCTTATCTTCGGGCTTTGCCTTCATGTCCAGACCGATGCGGAATATTCCGAGGTCGCCGAACTCCAGACCG
>CACYGK010000046.1 GCA_902774005.1 uncultured Bacteroidales bacterium
GCACGTGTAGGTACCATAGGCAAAAGTGCATGCAAGCGAATCTGCATGTATATCCGATGGATGACACGTCAGTCGGCTCCTGACATGAACATCTGGAAACGCCGCGACCCTGCCGACCTCTATGCCGTTATGGATACCCACGTAATGCAACTGACAAGTTCGCTGCTCAAGAACAAACAACCGACATGGAATGCATGCAAGGAACTGACTGACATTTTCAAGTCGTGGAACCCTACAGACCCTCTGCGCTACGACGTGGCACTAATGACACTTGCTGATAATCAAAACAAAAATATACAATGAAAACAACAATCTTTACACTAATCTGTGCTGCAGCCCTACTCTACAGCTGTCAGCCTAAGAAGCAACAACCCGTAATTGAAACCACAATCGAAACACCACCGACAGAAACAGGTATCGGTCGGCTGCGTGAAATTCACATGAACAACAAGATAACGGTTGCGAAAGAAACATACAACTACAAGTACGACTTCGTAAGTGATGAATCACTACCGATTGTACGCAATCCGCAAGGTGACGATTACTACGATAACAAGGTGACACTCAGCATAAAACACGGTGGTAAAGAAATCTTTAATAGAACATTCACGAAGAACGATTTTGCACGTCTCGTACCCAAGCAGTTCATGGAGAATTCTGCCCTCGTAGGTTTTACGTATAACTACACCAAGTCGGAGACTATCGACTCACTCTTCTTCGTAGCAACGGTAGGTGACCCCGACGAGACAGCAGACATGGTATTCCCTATCCAGCTCCGTATTTCAAAGAACGGACAGATGACAATGGAAAAAGCTATGGGACTTGATACCGAACCTCTGAATCCGATGACTGTTGACCCCGACATTGACGGAGGAGTATAATGTGACCGGAAGTAAAAATAAACGAGTTTCTTTTGTAGAAAGAGACAACTTGATTTTTTCTCTCATTGAAAAAGAACACCAGCGCCAGCTGAAGGGAATTGAACTTATAGCCAGCGAGAACTTTGTAAGCGATCAGGTAATGGAGGCTATGGGTAGTTATTGTACAAACAAATATGCAGAAGGTTATCCTGGCCACAGATATTATGGTGGATGTCAAGTTGTTGACGAAATCGAGCAGTTGGCTATCGACCGTGCATGCCAGCTCTTCGGTGCTGAATATGCAAACGTACAGCCACACTCTGGTGCTCAGGCAAACGCAGCAGTACTGCTTGCAGTCCTGAAACCGGGCGACTGCTTCATGGGTCTGAACCTCGATCACGGAGGTCACCTCTCTCACGGTTCACTCGTAAACACAAGTGGTATCCTGTATCATCCTGTAGGTTACAACCTCAATCGCGAGACAGGTCGTGTGGATTATGACGAGATGGAAGCTCTGGCAAAGGAGCACAAGCCAAAGCTCATCATCGGTGGTGGTAGTGCATACAGCCGTGAATGGGATTATGCACGTATGCGTAAGATTGCAGATGAGGTAGGTGCACTCCTGATGATTGACATGGCTCACCCTGCAGGACTCATTGCTGCCGGACTGCTTGAGAACCCTGTAAAATATGCTCATATCGTTACTACTACAACTCATAAGACTCTTCGTGGTCCTCGTGGCGGACTTATCCTCATGGGTAAGGATTTCGATAATCCTTGGGGTTACACAACTCCGAAGGGTGTAGTAAAGAAGATGTCACAACTGCTCAACTCTGCCGTATTCCCAGGTCAGCAGGGCGGTCCACTCGAACATGTCATCGCAGCAAAGGCAGTGGCATTCGGTGAGGCACTCAAGCCTGAATTCAAGCAGTATGCCCAGCAGGTGAAGAAGAACGCAGCTGTACTTGCCGACGAACTCACAAAGCGTGGTTTCACTATCGTAAGTGGTGGTACCGACAACCACAGCATGCTCGTTGACCTTCGCAGCAAATACCCGGACCTCACAGGAAAGGTTGCAGAGAACGCTCTTGTAGCTGCCGACATCACAATGAACAAGAATATGGTACCGTTCGATACCCGCAGCGCATTCCAGACTTCAGGATTCCGTCTCGGTACACCGGCCATCACTACCCGTGGTGCTAAGGAAGACCTCATGGTTCGTATCGCTGCATGGATTGAAGAAGTACTCAACTCACCTGAAGACGAAAAAGTAATAGCAAAAGTACGTGGTGAAGTAAACGAAACCATGAAGAGCTACCCACTCTTCGCCTGGTAAGCCGTTAGCTCCACTACTTACATACCGTAAGCGATGAAACAACCACTGTTGGGCAAAACACTGGCTGAACTTACCGACATCGTCACATCGCTCTCGATGCCTCGGTTCACAGCAAAGCAAATAGCCGAATGGGTATATCAGAAGCAAATAGATAATATCGACGAAATGACCAACCTCTCAAAGGCAAACCGCGAGAAGTTGGGTTCGTCGTATTATATAGGTAAGACTGCTCCGACCCGTCGCAGCGAAAGCATAGACGGCACAGTCAAGTACCTCTTCCCCACCCTCAGCGGTCATACCGTGGAGACTGTATATATCCCCGACGGCGATCGTGCCACGCTTTGTGTAAGCAGTCAGATCGGTTGTAAGATGAACTGCCTGTTCTGTCAGACCGGAAAGCAGGGATGGCAAGGCAACCTCACCCCAACCGACATCCTCAATCAGGTGGTTTCGTGCGACTACCCCGAACGTCTCACTAACATCGTCTTTATGGGACAAGGTGAGCCACTCGACAATTACGATAACCTCACCACTTCGCTCTCAATCCTTACGGCTGACTACGGATGGCAATGGAGTCCGCGCCGAATAACAGTCTCGACCATCGGACTGCGCACTCACCTCCGTCAGTTTCTTGACGAAAGCCAGTGTCACCTTGCCGTCAGTCTTCATTCGCCGATACATGAGGTTCGCGAACAACTGATGCCTGCCGAACGGCAGTTTCCCATTGCCGACATCGTCAGTCTGCTGCGCCAGTACGACTGGACACACCAGCGACGCATCACATTCGAATACACCATGTTTGGCGGACTGAACGACACACAACTCTACGCAAAGCAACTCGTACATCTTCTAAGCGGACTCCACTGTCGGGTTAACCTCATCCGATGGCACAGAATACCAGGAGTGGAACTGAACGAAGTTGACGAAAGCCGTATGACTGCTTTTCGAGATTACCTCAACAACCACGGTATACCGACCACGATACGTGCTTCACGCGGACAGGACATCTTTGCTGCCTGCGGCATGCTGATATCAAACTGACACAATGAACAGAAAAAGCATACATCCGACCCATAGCCGATTGTCAATATACATTTGTCAATTCGCCATACTTCTCTCCGTCCTGCTTCTTGCGGGTTGTGCCGGAGAGAAACATCCTCACGGACAGCGTCGCAGCAAGGCATCGCTCCTTACACCGACTTCAAGCGGTAATCCGTACGAGGTAATGGTCGTAGCTGATGACAGCGTATATACAGGTTATGCAGGTAAGGCTTTGCAGACCATACTCGACTACCCTCTTCTCGGACTGCCACAGGCAGAACCGCAATTCCACAAGAGCCATATCACTCAGAAGAGCTACAACAAAATCACAAATATCTTCCGTAATATCGTCCGCATAAACATATCACGGGAATATACAAAAGCCAAGATGACTGTAGAGCATGATGTCCATTCCACTCCGCAGCTCATCATTACTGTTCAGGGACCGAATCAGGTAGTTGTCAGTCAGTATATCACCGAACATACCCGTGACATCACTTCACTCATCACTTCTCAGGAAATCAATACGATGGCAAACAATCTCTACTATGAGCATAATATCAAGTTTGCCAAGAAGGTGAAGGAGATGTTCGACTGTGAACTCTATATTCCTGTTGACATCAACAAGATGAAGATTGGCAAAGACTTTATCTGGGCAAGTGACGACGGACTCTCCGTAATTCAGAATATCTGTATCTACAGTCTGCCTTATGTCAGCGAAAAGATGCTTACCCGTAATCCTTATATTGCCCTGCGCGACAAGGTGATGGCAGAGAATATACCTGGAGGACATGAAGGTTCGGTGATGCGTACCAACCATGAATTCGTATGGACCAAGAATATACGTGTCCGTGACGATGTGGCGATGGAAGCCCGCGGACTGTGGGAGATGAGTGTTGAAGCCATGGGCGGTCCCTTTGTCAGTCATTCGCGCATAGATACCGTCAACTCACGCATCATCGTAGTCGAAGGATTCGTTTATGCTCCCGACAAGATGAAACGTACTATGTTGCGCCGACTTGAGGCAGCACTCTACACACTTGAATTACCAACCGATACTAAAACCAAACAACAATGATAAGAATAGGTATTACCCACGGCGACATCAACGGCACGGGGTACGAACTCATACTCAAAGCTTTTGCAGCAGAAGAACTGCTCTCCCTCTGTACTCCAGTTATCTATGGTTCGCCGAAGGCTGCTATCTTCCATCGCAAGACACTTGAGAATCAGACTAACTTCATAGTACGCAACAACATCAATGAAGTACGCGACCAGAGCGTCAACATGATAAACTGTTTCGGTGAAGAAGAACTGAAGATTGAGTTCGGACAACAATCAGATGCCAATCAGGCTATCGCAAAGCGTTCGCTCGACTGTGCACTTGCCGACCTCCATGCCGGCAGTATTGACGCACTCGTTGCACTACCCTGCACCATCGAAGGCTGTCATTCACAATTCGGCTATATCAGTCAGCAGTACAACAACGCAACAGTACTGCCACTGCTCGTTTCCGATAATCTGTGTGTAGCCTCCGCCACAAACTTTATTCCTGTAGCTGGTATACCCCGTAAGATTACAACCCAACTGCTTACCGACCGTCTCACAAGTCTGCGTTCCACACTTCAGCGTGACTTCAGCATAGAGAGTCCACGCATCGCCGTACTCTCACTCAATCCGATTGACTCTGCAGGTGTCTTTGCCGGTAGTGAGGAGGCTGATGTCATCCAGCCACTCGTACAGCAACTCTTCGACAAGGGCAGTCTGTGTTTCGGTCCATATACTTCAGACCGCATCTTCGGACAGCGTGAATTTGAACACTTCGATGCCATACTCGCAATGTACAGCGACCAGGCATCCACTTCGTTCCATACCCTGACTCAGGGCGAAGGTTACCGGTTCCTTTCCGGACTCCCCCATGTCATCACTTCACCTATCCACGATGCACAGTTCGAAATTGCAGGAAAAGACATGGCATCTCCACAGTCCTTCCTCAATGCACTCTATAGTGCCATCGACCGTGTACGCCGCCGTCGTCAGTTCGACTCTGCACGTGCCAACCCTCTGCAGAAGCAGTTCTACGACCGTCGTGACGATAGTGACAAAATCCGTCTCGACCAGGTACAAAACGATGACGAACCGGAAGTATCACTCGTATAGTAGTCGATAGTTGAACTATAACAACAGAAGACAGAAATTGAACCTTAAGCGACTGATAATACAATTCACAGAAGCCGAAGCATCAGCAATATTCAGTACTTGCGTCGACTTCATCGTCACGGCTCTGCTTGTAGAGTTTGCCGGTTGGTGGTATGTCATTGCTACATCGGTGGGTGCAGCATGTGGTGGAATAACCAATGCCATCATAAACTATAACTGGACTTTCAAAGGAACCGAGCAGCAGAAACGTACTATTCTCTACCGTTACTTCCTTGTGTGGGTGGGTAGTCTCATACTCAACACAGCTGGTACGACACTCGTTGCCAACATCATCTCACACGACGGTACAGCTAAAGCCTTCGGCATCGTCATGGAGTCTAAAACCATTGTCGCCATACTCGTTGCCATCTTCTGGAACTTCACTATGCAAAAACGATACGTATATAAAAAATAACAGACACAATGACTTTCAACGATTTTCGCAATGCCATACAGCATGCAGTATATGTAATTATCGACCCATTCGTACGTCTTATGGTACGCTGTGGAGTGACACCTAACATGATGACCACAGTAGGATTGCTTGGTAACATCTTCGCTGCGGCACTCTTCATCTACTCAGCACTTTACGTACCAGCTGACGACTTTTCGTTCGTAGGTTATGCCGGACTCACCATCATCCTCTTCTCTATCTTTGATATGGTTGATGGTTACATGGCTCGTACAGCTAATATGTGTACTACCTTCGGAGCTTTCTATGACTCCGTTCTTGACCGCTACTGCGAACTCTTCACTCTTTCGGGTATAGCATTCTATTTCGTTCAGCATGGCTACTCAGCAGGAGCTGTTATCACTTTCCTGTCTCTTATCGGCAGTATCATGGTCAGCTATGTTCGTGCCCGTGCCGAAGGACTCGGTCTCGAATGTAAAGTAGGACTCATGCAGCGCCCTGAACGTGTAGTACTCACAAGTGTGGGAGCTATGCTCTGCGGACTCCTTGCTCCAGTTGTTCGTGACAGCTTCGACCCCATGTGGATTCTGCTCGTTCCACAGATCATCATAGCTCTGCTTGCCAACTACACAGCTTTCGTTCGCATCAACCACGTTCGTAAACTCCTCAAATGAAACGTTTCTTTCTCACCATACTGCCGTTCCTGCTCTTCGGGTTTATCTACAACTCGATGCGCTACTTCCCCAACTACCTTTTCGGGACAGTTGATATCGAGGGCGTATATCAACTTGAGCAGCAACTCTTCGGCATCCTTTCGGGTGGTGAACTCCTGACACCGAACGAATACTGCATGCGCCACCATACAGCCTTGCTCGACATCCTCTCAGGAATATTTTATCTCTGTTGGGTGCCCCTGCCTATCTTCTACTGTCTGTGGCTCTTCTTTACAGGTGAGAAATCACTTGCCCTGCGATTCTCATCTGCATTCCTTTTCGTCAACCTCGTTGGATTCTGCGGATATTACATCCATCCTGCAGCACCACCTTGGTACGTAATGCAGTATGGTTTCAAACTCATCTTTAATACTCCAGGCAACGTGGCAGGTTTCGACCACTTCGACACTCTTCTCGGCATTCCCGTTTTCCATTCCATCTATTCAGGTAATGCCAACGTCTTTGCAGCCATACCTTCACTCCATGCTGCCTATTGTCCAATTGCATTATTCTATGCCTTGAAGGTTCGCAACAACGCTGTTTGGATTACCATCCTTACAACAGTGTCTGTCGGTATCTGGTTCTCTGCAGTATATAGCTGCCACCATTATATCATCGACGTTCTTCTGGGCATTCTTACCACCATCGTCGGACTCACACTCTTCGAACTTATCTACAAGACAATAAAAAATCGCTTGTTACAGAAATAAAGTAACAAGCGATTATATTTTCAGAATTTTGTTTTCAGAACTTGAAACCAATGGTAGCCATGATGTGACTGCGGTTGTTGGTTATCTCTGTCGGAGCAATGCTCAGGTTTGCCGGACCACCGACATCTCCATAAACTACTCCGTCGTAATCGTAGGCATAGAACTTACCTTTCTGCAACTGGAGCTGATAAGCCAGGTCGAAGTATCCACCCTTGAAACGATAACCAAGTCCGAAAGTAAGACGGTTGGTTGCTCCCCAGTTAGTGTAGCGAACTCCTGTGAAGGTTTGAATTCCAAACCCACCTTCAAAGTGTGAGAAGCACGCAGGTTTGCCTTAATGTTTTCGTTCGATCCCGTTAAGTTGATATCATCTCCGTGGTTAGTGTAATACTTACTTGTAGAATAATCCTGGAATTCATAATCAATACCCAAAGCCAGAATATTGTCGAAGGTATGTCCAAGACTGACACCAAACTTCCAAGGAGTGCGGAACCGGTAATTGAAAACATCCGACTCACGTCTGAAATCAAGTGCATCGACATATAGAGTATTGTAGTCGCGGAAAGCATACCATATCGGAGTGTGTACATGAACTCCGAAACGGAAAGGCGAATCGTCTATCGGACGGAATATTGCACCAAACTTCACATCTATACCGTCGGCTGAATTATGATACCAGTTGTCAATCTGATAGGTGTTACCGTCTGAACCCTTCTCATAATAAGCTGTCTGACGATCGTACGACATAGTATATACTCCAACGGAAAGACCCAGGAACACTTTATCCTCGATATTTGTGGAAACATTGATGTCAACCTGAGCATTGTTGCCATAAGTAGCCCTGCGATAATTTGACTCTGCAGCACCAACACCGAAGAATCCGTAAGTCTCAAGCTTTCCATCTTTATAAGCATTAAAACGGTTCAGATAGTCGTTTGTGGATACTTTGTCGTTGTCATAATCCACTGTAGAATTATAATTATCTAATATTATACCCTGATGGTAATCTGATACCCACTTAGTCGGTTTATCTTTGGGTTCCTTGCGGCAGTTGTCTGCATAAGGGATGACAGCATCAACCAGATATCCGTAGTTCATTCCGTTCTGATAAGCAGCATCAGCCATTTCAGCCAACTGAAAAGTCTGCGAACCACCATTCAGATTTAACCAAGTATCCAGATTGCTCAGGAAATTGCGACGCTTCTGATAATTCACACCGAAATTGATGTTGCGAACACTTCCGCCGTCACCACCGAGAGCAAAGAGTACACCAGCCTGGTCAAGCGAAGCACGTCCTGCATCCTTGTTCAGCACACCCCTGTTACCTGTGAACACACCACCGAACGAAATAGACATATCCGAAGAACGCATCAGTCCCGTACCGGCAGGGTTGCTGCCCATAGTAGATAGATCTGCACCCAGAGCACCCATAGCACCACCCATACCAACATAACGAGCCGTTCCGTTCAAATCTGTATTTACCATCGACTCAGCATCGTAAGCCGACTGAGCATTCAGAGCTATAACTCCTCCTAATGCTACTATTGAAGAAATAATATATCGTTTCATAACCAATCTGTTTTTCAACTGTTAACTATTATATATCATTACCTGTAAGCCTTAAGCAGTAAGCTGTAAGCAGTAAGCTGTAACCAGTATTTATCTTCTTCCGCCGCCACTGGCTCTTCCACCTCCGCCGAAGCCTCCGCCGCCACTGCGTCCTCCGCCACCGAATCCACCACCACTGCTTCGACCTCCGCTGAAGCCGCCTCCTCCACCATAACTACTGCTGCGTCCTCCACTGTAGGAGTTACTGCGAGAACCATTATTAGGTGTTGAAGTAGCACGACCATAATTAGAAGTAGCTCTGCCCGAATTGTTGCCACGGTTATAGCTGTCATTCGAACCACGACGTGAACTGCTGTTATTATTATATGTGCTTCGTCCACCAGATTGCTGCATTCTTGAACCAGAACCGTTTGCTCTGCCACCGGAATACGGCATCTGATACCCAGAACGGCTTGTGCCTCTGCCAAGTCCGTTACCGCTTGCACGTGAACCACCGATGCCTGTACGACTTCCAAAGCGCTGATTGCCGTTGTTTGCATAAGCCCGTGAACCAGCCATCGAATTCGTTCTTACTCTGTTCGTACCACGATTCAGTCCGCTGGCATACGGACGTGCTCCGGTCACATAACGATGTCCTGCAAATCCTCTGCCTGCATGAGCATAATGATACCTGTTGTGGTAGTAGCCGTGATGATACCAACCGGGACCTACACCCCAGTACGACCAATGGTAAGGATGACTCCAGCCCCAGATAGGACCGTACCATGAGTTCCAAGGACGCCATCTGTAGCCCCAACTCCAGCCATAGCCCCATCCCCAACTGTAATAGAACGGGTCGTAATAGTAATAGTCTGCCAGATAGTCATACACTCCGTAGTCATATACCAGATCCCAATAGTAAGGACTGCTCACAGCCACAATGACGTTAGGACTATGGAATCGGAGAAGACGACGTGAATAACGATAGTCTATCTCGCTATTGTCACCACTGACTATCTCTTCTGTGTCATAGTCAGATGAACTGCTGGAACTGTAAGAGCCATTATCCGAACCGTCTGCATAACGTCGATTATACTCATCGTCCGAACGTTTCGATACTCCGTAATCAACTATGCTGTTATCTACTAGTGCACTCTCTACCGTAGTCACAGTACTGCCACCATAATTAGCAGGACGTGAACTGGAATAATAGCTCTGTGTCTGTGTCTGAACTTTCTTCTTCGATGGAGTGAAGTACATATCGTCCTGTGCCATTGTAAGCATAGGAACAAACGCTAATAAAATAATGAGTAACCGTTTCATAGTCTGCCTCCTTTCTTTCGTTTGTTTATTATTCACGCTGCAAATTTATCTACTATCTGAATCATGGAATAAAGAAAAATCCTAAGCTTGTGTAGGGAAATCCCTAAAACGAAAAAAGTGAACCGAATTGGTTCACTCTGGAGCGGAAAACGAGACTCGAACTCGCGACCCCAACCTTGGCAAGGTTGTGCTCTACCAACTGAGCTATTTCCGCATATCTTGGTATATGTGCCCACGACAAGAATCGAACTTGCACGTCTTTCAACACTCGCACCTGAAACGAGCGCGTCTACCATTCCGCCACGTGGGCTTGTGTTGATCACTTTTATGTGGAGCGGAAAACGAGACTCGAACTCGCGACCCCAACCTTGGCAAGGTTGTGCTCTACCAACTGAGCTATTTCCGCATGGTGATAGGCTCTTCCTCCGAAAAGCGGTGCGAAGGTACGCACTTTTTAGCTTACCACCAAAATTTTCAATGACAATTTTTCAAAAATCACAATTTTACCACTACTTTCTGTCCGACGTAGTCAACTGTCTTAGTAAGTTTCTGGTTTCCGCCGTCCAATTTAGCTTTTATTTCAACTGTGAATTTCCTATTCTTCAACATTCCCTTATACTCTCCTTTACGTTCGTGAATGGTTAGAGTCTTGTCATTATTATTCCATGAGAATTTGATTTCGCTGAACTGTCCCTTCTCATAGTTATAGTTGTCGCCTTCGTCCTCATAAAGGATGAATGAGCCGTCAGCACCAGGATAAACTACGATATCGAGGTTATCCCATGGTTTCTCGTCGGAGTACTGTACCTGTGGCCCGAGTGCCAGGATGCTTCCTGCCTTCACGTATACAGGCATCTCGTCTATCGGACATGGACGCTGTACACTCTGTCCACCTCTCAGGCGTTCACCTGTAAAGTAGTCGTACCAATCGCTGCCCTCTGGCAGATATACCTCGACAGGAGCTGAAGCCTTGCGGATATCAGGATAGATAAGGTGTCCGTTCTTCCTACCGTCTTTCCATGTGTAGAGAGGATCAGTAACAGGTTTCACAAGCAGGGCTTTACCGAACATATACTCATCATTCCGTCTGATAGCTTTCTTATCCTTCGGGAAGTCCATCACGAGCGGACGCATCATCACACCACTTCTCTGTACAACATCACCTGCCATCGAATAGATATATGGCAACAGGCGGTAACGCATCTCGATATACTGCTTCATAACGTCGTAAGCCCAGTCGCCCGGATTACCGAATGCATACAGTTCGCTTACCATCGGTGACGAGCAGTGGTTACGCATAAGAGGCATGAAAGTACCCCACTGCATCCATCTTACCTGCAGTTCCTGCAAAGCCGGATTCTTCGGGTCGTTATTGTAGTCCCAGCAGAAGAAACCTCCGAGGTCGGTGTTCCAGAACGGAATACCACACAGTGTATAATTCAGTCCACTAGGCACCTGCTTCTTCATCTCATCCCAAGAAGCATTGATATCACCGCTCCATGAGAATGCGCCATAACGCTGAAGACCCATTGCACCGCTTCGTGTCATCTGAACCGAACGTTTCGTATTTCCCTTCGTAGCACGCTGATGTTCATAGATACCGCCATTCGTCATAAGCGGGAACGCATTCTTAACCGAACGCCATGTTCCGGCAGCAGTCTTATAGTCGTCATCACCCGTTTTTTCAAAGTGGTCTGGTTCTGTTGAGTCAGTCCACCATGCATCAAAACCAATATTATAAAGGTTCTTCAGTTCCTCCCAATAAATATCGCGAGCCTTGGCATTGAACGGGTCATAAGGCATCACACCATTGTTCCTAGGCCATGTCTCGAACGGAAGCAATGCACCGATTTCCTTCATTCTTGCATAAGGCTTAGTCCACGGACCGAAACTAGCCCAGATACTTATCATCAGGTGAGCATGGTTGTCATGAACATACTTAGCCATCTCCTGCGGACTCTTAATTCGAGGCTGCTTACCTTCTCTGACATACTCATCAGCAAGCTTCTGAAGATCCTTAGGCAGATACTTAGCCCATGCTTTGTCTCCCACCTTATTTATATAATAGGGATTCTCAAAACGCATAGCATTCCAGTTTGAGTCGCATCCCCAATACTGCCAGTCTTGCACAATTCCGTCGAGTGGTATACGCAGTTCCCTGTATTTATCCAATACCTCACATAGTTCGTCGCTAGTCTTATAGCGTTCGCGGCATTGCCAGTGACCCATAGTCCATAACGGGAACATGGTTGCTTGACCTGTCAATTGGCGAATAGCAGCAATCACACCGTCCTGAGTTCCATCGCTATACATCACGTAATAATCTACAGCATCTGCAACCTCTGACGTAAAAGTCATACCTTCTGCGTTGTCCTCGAACTTGCTTCTTCCGGCATTGTCCCAATACACACCGTAGCCCTTGTCTGAAGTAACATAAGGAATAGCAATATAACCGTTAGTGTTCCATAGGTCCTTTGTCTTTCCTCGCCATGACATAGTGGCATCGCGCAACTGGCCCAGTCCGAAGATGTCTTCATCCCCGTCTAGTGTCCATGTCTGCCCTACTCTGTAATGTCCTTCGTCAGCATCACCTGTCCTCATCTCTATCCATGTCGATTTCTCCTGAAGGATAGGGGTGCCGTTGGCACTCATAATCACCATTTGTCCAGTCTGCTTATCAAGACGAACACTCATACGGTCCGATGACAGGATAGCAGTTTTGCCATCCTTATTGTCATCAACGCTGACACTGAACTTCTGTCCAGGTTTCAGCACAACAGAAAAGCTCTCTTTCTTCAGCTCCGGAGCTCCAGCCGGTTGTTTCACGATACGTACAATCTCAGGTGAATAAAATTCCACCTTCACCTTCATACCGTTAGCCTCGGTACCAATACTTTTTCTCTCTTCTTTTGCCTCCATCATCGTGGCAAATAGCATCGAAAGAGCCAGCATCACACTGCTCTTCCACGTAAAATTAAAGGTCATAGTTAGCATAGTTAGATATTAGTTTAGAATTATCAGGTGCAAAGTTAAGAATTATTCTTTCTTTTACAGCAAAAAACATCAAACAAATTATCATAAAGATTAAAAAGAAACTCATTCGGAAATGCACAAATTAATTTTAGTATTTCTTTCACTTAATCGTACGTTGGCTACGCCTAAGGAACTTCCGTTCGGAAATAAAAATAAACAAGTTTGTTTTGTATTTCTCTCACTTAATCGTACCTTTGCCAAAGTTTTTACAAACAATCATTATGAAAAAGTATATATTAGCAGCCATAATCATGGCTTTGCCATTCGGCATGATGAACGCTCAACGCGGTCTGATAAGTACCAAGAAACTCTACACGAAGAAAGCTGACATGACTGAATACCAGAAAGCTGGTGCCGTACCAGAAGTGAACGGCAAAGTGGTATTTGAGAAAGAGATAAAGGCTGAAGGAAAAACCAAGGACCAGCTATATCAGATGATGGCATCTTTTGCCGCACTCAGATTTGAAGCTAATTCGCGACGCGGTGACTGGAGAGAACCTAATTTCTTCCGTAACATCGACTATGCAAAGGTGACGAAGGCTGACAAAGCTGCCGGACTGATTGAAACTCAGGGTGCCGAAGAACTGATATTCTCCAACAAAACCCTGTCGCAGGACTATACTCAGGTATTCTACCGTTTCCAAATGAATATAAGTGACGGAACAGTTCGTGCAACAATGGATAACATCGCATACGTCTATGCCGGAAGTGCTGACACTACACGTCTTACCGCAGAAGAGTGGATAACTGATAAAGAGGCACTAAACAAGAAAGGCGCACTAAGACGCATCAATGGTAAGTTCCGTGTAAAGACTATCGACCTCTTCAGCGAACTGGTAAGCGAAATGGAAGAAAAGCTTAAGTAAGAGTTAGGAGTTTAAATGAAAGCGGACGAAATAGACAAGATAATTGCTGAGGCTGTTAACGAGAGTAAGCGTCAGAGCCGATGGCATAGACCCACAGAGGGACGTACAAGAAACATCGACAAGGCACGTCGATGGCTCAACACCCTGTTTATGATTGGCTTTGTGGTGACTATCGTAGTCTATTTTGTTTTTCCAGAACAGAAAATGCTTTTCTTCGGTATCGGTTTCGGTTCCATCTTGCTGAAACTGATTGAGTTCTACTTACGATTTATGTTCTGATGAAAAGAGTCTTCTTATTCCTTTTCCTTTTACCATTTCTGAGCCTTAATGCTCAGCGAATTGTGCGTGAACTCGAGGCTAATACCGATAACTATGCCGACGAGGCTGACAGTGTATTCAGCAAAGAAAATGAGGGAAAAGGAAAGAAGGTGGTACCCAATGATATCCGTGCATGGGTGGTAAATGATACTTACGGTAATATGACGGAAGTACCCGTGGACACACTTCACCACCAGTACCAGAACTCCAACTTGCCGGAAGGCATGAACGGACACTACAACACACTAGGTAACTTGGGTTCTCCACGTATATCTCGAATCTTTATTGAGCGTCCCGATACATACGACTTCATGTTCCTCACACCAATGGACCAGTTCTTTCGTAATGTGGACCAGTGCCTGCACTACAACACGAAGTCGCCATTCATGAACATAGCATACAACACCTGCGGTGGAAAGGAAACTGGCTACGACCATGTAAAAGCCACATATACCAATAATGTTGGAAAACGCATCAACTTCGGTGGTATGTTCGACTACATGTATGGACAGGGTTATTACGCCAACCAGTCGACGTCATTTATGAATGCATCGGCATGGGCTTCATATCTTGGTGAGAAATACGACTTCCATACGTACTACCAGCACAACTTCATGAAGATGGCTGAAAACGGTGGCATCACCGATGAGACATACATAACGGCTCCGGAAACGCATAGTGGACAGCGTTCGGCGAACGACATTCCAGTACGATTAATGAACACATGGAACCGACAGGAAAACGATGTATTCTTCTTCAACCATCATTATAACATAGGATTCCATAAGGATGACCCTGCTGACACCACAGGGACAAAAAAAGTGTTCGTACCGGTAACACGCATATTCCACACTCTGAAACTAGGAAAGTACATGAAAAACTACCGCCAGTATACTAAACCGACGGACTATTACACGGAGATATACTTTCCTGCCGATACCACCCAAGATCGTGTAAAACAGTTCTCGCTGAAGAACATCGTAGGACTTTCGCTCTGTGAAGGATTCAACCGCTATGCAGCTTTCGGTATCAATGCATATATCGGACATGAATACAAACGATACAGCATGATAGACTCAACGGTTGTTGATGGTTCAACTTACCGAGACATGACTGACACAAAATATAACGACCTTTTTATCGGTGGCCAGCTGATACGTACACAAGGTGAAAAACTGCACTTCAACATCGACGCACAATTCCGTTTTGCAGGTGAACGTGTAGGTGATTTCGAGATTAAAGGACACACCGAACTGAATTTCCTCTTCATGAAAGATACTGCTCAAGTGGCTCTGAATGCATTCATCAAGAATCAGACTCCCAATTATTTCTTCCGCCATTATCACAGCCAATTCACCTGGTATGACTTCGATGCATCTAAAGAGTGGAAAGCCCGAATAGAAGCCATTCTGTCGTCACGTAAAACAAAGACAACCCTCACGGCTGCAATCGAAAACATAAAAAACTATTCATACTTCCAGAATACACTCAAGCCAACATTGTCGAACGGAACCACATATACCAATCTATGGTCACCACAGCAGTACTACGACATGATTCAGGTATTCTCGCTCAACCTCCGTCAGAACTTCCGACTCGGCATTCTGAATCTTGAAAACGACATCACAGTGCAGACATCAACCCATCAAACCGTCCTGCCACTACCCGTACTGTCCACATACCACAATCTCTATCTTGACTTCCGCATAGCCAAGGTGTTGCACACTGAGTTCGGAGTCGATTTGAAATACTTCACCGAATACGACGCCCCCACTTACTCTCCTACTCTCGGCATGTTCTGCAACCAAGATCCGGACCATGTAGTCAAGATAGGAAACTTTCCAATCATCAGTGTCTATGCCAACTTCGACCTGAAGAAAGTCAGGTTCTACATACAATACTACCACTTCAACGCCGGTACGAATCGCTACTTCTGGGCTCCGTATTACCCCGCCAGTCCTACAGGTCTGCACTTCGGTCTCAGTTGGAATTTCTATGATTAAACAATGAATATTAATCTGTAAGCCGTAAGCGGTAAGCAGCAAACAAAACATAATGAAAATAGTAATACTTGACGGATATACAGTAAACCCGGGAGACCTCAGTTGGGAGTCGCTCGAAGAGATTGCTGACGTAGTTGTCTATGAACGAACACGTGAAGAAGAAGTCGTGGAGCGTTGCAAAGGTGCAGAAATAGTACTTACAAACAAAGTGGTACTCGATGCCGCAACACTTAACATGTTGCCCCGCCTCCAATATATCGGAGTACTGGCAACAGGTTATAACGTCGTTGACCTTGAAGTTGCAAGCCGACAGAACATCGTTGTCACCAACATACCATCATACAGCACCGATAGTGTAGCACAGATGGTATGGGCACATATACTTAACATCACAAACCGAGTGGATTACTACGCACGTGAGAACCGCAAAGGACGTTGGACCGAATCACCCGACTTCTGCTATATGGATCATAACCTCACCGAACTCAGTGGAAAGCGTATGGGAATAGTAGGACTCGGCAATACCGGCATGGCAACAGCTCTGATTGCAACTGCATTCGGAATGAACGTACTCGCCTTCACCTCTAAGGAAGAAGAAGATCTGCCCACGGGAATACGTAAAGCTACCCTCGACGAACTCTTCAGTGAGAGCGACATCATCAGTTTGCATTGTCCCCTTACTGATAGCACTCATCACCTTATCAACGAAGAGACCCTCGCACAGATGAAGTCCTCCGCCATACTCATCAATACGGGACGTGGACCACTCGTCGACGATCAGGCAGTAGCCGAAGCATTACATAATGGAACAATAGCAGCCTACGGAGCGGACGTGATGACTACCGAACCACCGAAAGCTAGCAACCCCCTACTCTCTGCCCCGTACTGTTACCTTACACCACATATAGCATGGGCAACCAAAGAAGCACGCACCCGACTCATTGACATCTGCACACAGAACGTCAAAGCCTGGATCGACGGTGAACCGATAAATCAAGTGAATGCATAAAAAAATGGAACTCTGGTCGGAGTTCCATTTTTATTTTTGATGATAACCTATCAGTCGTCCAACTGGACAGCTTTGCTGACAGCTGTACCATCAGGCATCTTACCCCATATCCAGAGGGTCTGGTCATCGCTGGTCTGTGCTTCCTTGAATGCAGCTTCGATGTCAGCTACAGTCTTGATATTGCGTCCGTTTATCTTCAGAATAACAAGATCTTTCGGAATTCCGGCACTCTTGAATTTACCATTCTTCAGGTCCTTAACCATTACACCACCTTGGATACCGAGGTTCTTCTTCAGTCCATCTGGTACTTCCTTGAATTCAGCACCGAGCACCTCCATAGTCTGAGCCTTTGCAATCTTGGTATTACCTTTGGCATTGCGGAAAGTGATAGTAGCAGTCTTAGCCTTCTTGTCACGGATAAAACCAATCTGAGTCTTATCACCCGGATGATACTTGGCTGTTGCCTCCTGCAGTTCAGACATCTTATTAATATCCTTACCACCAAGCGAAGTGATGATGTCACCCTCTTTGAGTCCTGCCTCTGCAGCTGCACCGTCTTCAGTTACCTCAGCTACGTAAACACCTTCGTTAGTGCCGAAATCTGCCTTGTACTTCTCATCCTTTGCCTTCTGTGATTCGATATAATCGTGAAGGGTCATACCCTTGACTCCGATAAGTGCGCGCTGTACCTGTCCGTATGTCTTCAGGTCATCTACCACCTTAGTCATGATGCTTACAGGAATGGCAAATCCGTAACCGGAAAAAGAGCCGGTCTGACTGTAAAGCATGGCATTGATACCGACGAGTTCACCACGTGAGTTGACAAGTGCACCACCCGAATTACCTTTGTTGATTGCGGCGTCAGTCTGGATAAAACTCTCAATACCACCTTGTGTGGCACCCAGTCCACGCGACTTGGCACTTACGATTCCAGCTGTTACCGTACTGGTGAGATTAAACGGATTGCCCACTGCCAGTACCCACTCACCTACTTTCAGAGCATCACTGTTGCCTATTGGCAGAGTCGGGAAATTACTACCTTCGATTTTGATAAGTGCAAGGTCGGTATCAGCATCCTTCCCGATGAGTTTTGCAGAGAACTCACGTTGGTCGTTCAGAGTGACCGTTATCTCATTTGCTTCAGCAACTACGTGATTGTTGGTCACGATATAGCCATCGGAAGAAATCAGTACACCGCTTCCTGCAGCCTCCTGTTTCGGGGTCTGCACCTGACGGCGCTGAGTGCCACCTCCATGTCCGAAGAAATCACCGAAGAAATCCTGGAACGGGTCACGATACTCAATAGTACGTGTCTCACCGCCCATTACAACTTTAATATATACTACTGCGTTGCATGCTTTCTCGGCTGCTGCTGTAAGATCTACATAACTTCCGGATGCAGACGACGGACTTGCCATTGTGGTAACTTTACCTCCGCTCGGCGTCTCCTCACCGTAAAGAGCACGGTGAACCTCCGACGAAATCATTTCCTCGCTCGAATTCTTCTGTACCATCGATACTGCAAACGCACCGGTGATACCCGAAACAAATGCTATGACTGCAAGTGTCCCATAAAAACGTTTCGTTGATTGTTTCATACTAGTTCTCAATTGTTAAAATGGATATTTGTTTAACTTTTCTGCGTTAAAATTACGACAGAGTGAAATACTGACAAAATTTTTCAACGGAAAAAGAGATTGTGTTTCCAAATGTTTAACAATTTAAAGTCGCTGATTAACGTAGCTTAAATGATAAGTTTTGGTTTTTCACAATTCGAAACAATCATGAAATGTTAAAATCGGAACATTTTCTACGTATAACATTTTGTTGTAAGCCAAAAATATTCTATCTTCGCCCCAAATACAAATTTAAACATTATTTTCCCATGAAAAAACTGATTTTTCTGACACTCTCCCTGCTTCTGCTCAGCAGCTCATCGTTTGCAGCAAAAGACACCAAGGGTACGTTTGAAGCAGGAAAAGGTACATTCCTGCTCAATGGAGAACCATTCGTAGTAAAAGCTGCCGAAGTACACTACCCTCGTATTCCACAGGCATATTGGGAACATCGCATCAAGATGTGCAAGGCTCTGGGTATGAATACAATCTGTATTTACATCTTCTGGAACATACACGAGCAGCAAGAAGGCATCTTCGACTGGACTGGTAACAACGACGTTGCTCAGTTCTGCCGTCTGGCACAGAAGAACGGCATGTATGTCATCGTTCGTCCCGGACCCTACGTATGTGCCGAATGGGAAATGGGCGGTCTGCCCTGGTGGTTGCTCAAGAAGAAAGACATCCGTCTGCGAGAGCAAGACCCCTACTTCATGGCACGTGTAAAGAGATTCGAAGAGGAAGTAGGTAAGCAGCTGGCTCCACTTACTATCCAGAACGGCGGTCCTATCATCATGGTTCAGGTAGAGAACGAATATGGTTCGTACGGCAAGGACAAGCCATACGTTAGTGAGATTCGTGACTGCCTGCGTTCGGTAGGTTTTGACAAAGTGGCATTGTTCCAGTGCGACTGGTCAAGCAACTTCCTCAACAACGGACTGGACGACCTCGTATGGACCATGAACTTCGGTACCGGTGCTAATATCGACGATCAGTTCCGCAAACTGAAAGAAGTACGTCCCGACTCACCACTCATGTGTTCCGAGTTCTGGAGCGGATGGTTCGACAAATGGGGTGGCAAACACGAAACCCGTCCATCGAAAGCAATGGTTGAGGGTCTGCAGGAGATGCTCGACAAGAACATATCCTTCTCTCTCTACATGACCCACGGAGGTACCTCGTTCGGACACTGGGCTGGTGCCAACTCCCCTGGTTTTGCTCCCGATGTAACAAGCTACGACTATGATGCACCTATCAACGAATACGGACAGGTGACAGATAAATATATCGAACTGCGCAATATGCTGCAGAAATACACCGACAAGAAACTCCCATCCATTCCAAAGGCTATGCCGATCACAACCATTCCGGCATTTGAATTCACGGAGTTTGCTCCACTCTTCGAAAACCTGCCCTGTCCTATCGAGACCGAGGATGTGAAGACTATGGAAGAGTTCAACCAGGGTTGGGGTTCCATCCTCTACCGCACTACCCTGCCCGGTCTGCACCGTCCGTCACGACTCCACATAGCCGGTGGTCATGACTATGTACAGGTGTTCATCGATGGGAAATATATCGGTGCCATGGACCGCCGCAATGGTGACAAAGACCTTGTTCTGCCTCCATGCCGTCGTGGTTCGCAACTTGAGATTCTCGTAGAGGCAATGGGACGTATCAACTTCGGACGTGCCATCAAAGACTTCAAAGGTATTGAAGGAACTGTCGAACTGACTATCGAACTCGACGGAAACGAATTCAAATCGTCACTGAAGCATTGGAAGAACTACCTCATTCCTGATACTTACGAACAGACTCAGCGTCAGGTTTACAAGCCGCTCCAGACCGTCTCTCCACGATTCCGTGGCGACCGCATTCCGGGTTACTACAAGGCTACCTTCAAGGTAAAGAAACCGGCTGATACATTCCTCAACTTCGAAACCTTCGGAAAGGGTCTCGTATATGTCAACGGCTATGCACTGGGACGTATCTGGGAGATTGGTCCGCAGCAGACACTCTACTGTCCGGGTTGCTGGCTGAAGAAAGGCAATAACGAAATTGTCGTTCTTGATATTATAGGTCCGAATGAGGCTAAGAGCGAAGGACTTGACCATCCTATCATCGACCGTCTGCAGAAGTCCGAACCACCTATCCACCGCAAGGAAGGTGAAAACCTCAACCTCAGTGGCGAGACACCTATCGTAGTCGGACAGTTCCAGGCTGGAAACGGTTGGCAGGAAGTGAAATTCCCGGCTCCGCAAAGCGGACGTTACGTATGTCTTGAGGCTCTGAACGGATGGAACGGCGACGAATATGCTTGTATCGCCGAACTCTACCTCCTCGACGAGAACGGTGAACGCCTCAGTCGTGAACCATGGAAGATAGCATACGCCGACTCTGAAGACATCACCTCAGGTAATAAAGCCGGTGACAAGATTTACGACCTTCAGGAGAGCACTTACTGGTCAACAGTCAAGGGTGTGCAGTTCCCTCACCACATAGTAATCGACCTCGGTAAGGAACGTACAGTCACAGCCCTGCAATACCTGCCACGTATGGAATCTACCGTACCGGGAGCTATCAAGGACTATAAGATTTACGTCAAGAAAGACAATTTCAAGTATTAAATAAAATTATCACCTAACTAACTACAACAAAATCAAAATCAGCACATTATGAAAGCATTTATGGACAACGACTTTCTGTTGCAGACAGAAACAGCCAAACGACTCTATCACGAACACGCAGCAAAGATGCC
>CACYGK010000047.1 GCA_902774005.1 uncultured Bacteroidales bacterium
AATATGATTCTCGAACTATGTGAGGCTAAGCAGGAGGGACGGATAGGACAACTGTATGTGATGGGGTGTCTGTCGCAGCGCTATTTTGAAGAACTGGGGGAGGAGATTCCTGAAGTGGATAAGTTCTACGGAAAGTTTAACTGGACTGAGCTAATTAGCGATATAGGAAAGACATACTATGACAATTGTGGACAGGAGCGTCATCTTACGACTCCGAAACACTATGCATACGTAAAGATTGCTGAGGGGTGTGACCGCCAGTGTGCTTATTGCTCGATTCCTATTATCACAGGGACGCATAAGAGCCGACGGATGGAGGAAATAGTAGAGGAAGTGGAACAGCTGGTGAGCAAGGGTGTGAAGGAATTTCAGATTATTGCCCAGGAGATAACGTTCTATGGCATAGACCTCTACGGAAGACAGTGTATCGCTAGACCTCTACGGAAGACAGTGTATCGCTGAACTGGTGCGCAGGATAAGCGATGTGAAGGGGGTGGAGTGGATAAGGTTGCATTATGCCTATCCCACACATTTTCCTTACGAACTGCTAGAGGTGATGAGGGAGAGAAAGAATGTATGCAAGTATCTCGACATAGCCTTGCAGCATATTAACGATAAGGTACTGGAGAATATGCAGAGGCATATAACCAAGCAGGAGACTCTGGAACTGATAGACCGCATACGTAAGGAAGTACCGGGAATATGTCTGAGAACCACGCTGATGGTCGGTTTTCCGGGTGAAGGTGAGGCTGAGTTTGAGGAACTGAAAGATTTTGTGCGCAGGGCAAGGTTTGAACGTATGGGTGCTTTTGCCTATAGTGAAGAGGATGGTACTCCGGCTGCGGAGAAGTTTGAGGATGAAGTGTCGGAAGAGGAGAAGGAAAGACGTCTCTCGGAACTGATGGCTCTGCAACAGGAGATTTCGGCAGAGGTTCAGGCAGAGAAAGTGGGGACACTGCAGAAGGTCATCATCGACCGCAGGGAAGGGGATTATTATGTGGGACGTACTCAGTACGACTCACCCGAAGTGGATCCGGAGGTGCTGATTCCGGTAGCGGAAGGCACGTTCCGCAGAGGATGTATCTATGATGTGCAGATTACCGACTCCGACGACTTCGATTTGTATGGAAAGAAATTATAAACATAAATATTTACAGTATGAATAATCGTGCATTTATTGACCAGATGGCAAAGAAGCTGGGTAGCGACGCCGATGAACTGCAGCAGCAGGTGGATGTGTTCGTTTATACCTTGCTTTCACAGGTGAAGGCAGGCAACTCCATCACCGTGAAGAATTTTGGAGTTTTTGAACAGAAGACGAAGGCTGAACGTAAGATTTACAATCCTACGACCAAGACCTACAACGTAATTCCTGCCAAGGAGACAGTTGCCTTCAAGATGGGTGCTGCCCTGAAAGAGAAGATGCAGTAATTAAAGAATCAATAACACAGCGAAACAATGGAAAAACTGACTATACAAAATGTGATTGATGCTTTTGCTGCACAGGGAGGCATCACAAAGAAAAACGCTGAGGCTGTAGCTCGCACGTTCTTCGATGTCGTAGTTGAGGGACTGAATGCCGACGGCGTAGTGAAGATTAATGGTTTCGGTACATTCAAGGTCGTTACTGTAGCTGACCGCGAGAGTGTGAATGTGAACAACGGAGAACGTATCGTCATCGAAGGTTACAAGAAGGTTACTTTTACTCCTGCTGAGAATACAGCAGAGAATGCTCCGGTCGTTGAGAAGAAGCCCAAGAAGGTTGCTCCGAAGAAGACTGCTCCGAAGACTGAAACACCGAAGGCAGAGGCTCCGAAGGTGGTATCACCAAAGGTGGAGACTCCAAAAGTTGAGACTCCGAAGACAGAAACTCCTAAGACTCCCAAGGCTCAGGAGGAGAAGAAGGACGGCATGAGTATATTTATGAAAATCCTTGCTGTCGTCCTGCTGATTTGTGTTGTGGTTTTCGCTATTCGCCTGTTCGGTGGAAACGACGAACCGGTACAGGCAGAACCCGAAGTGATAGAGGAGGTTGCCGAAGAAGTTGTTGAGGTGGTAGATACTCCAAAAGTGCACGTTCTTCAGCCGGGAGAATTCCTCGCAAAGATTTCAAAGGAATATTACGGTACTGAAGATTCTGTCGCTGCCATCATCCGTCTGAATAATCTCACAAATCCGGATAATGTGCCGGTAGGAACAGAGTTGCTGTTGCCTTGATTTTCTGTTGCCCGAAAGGGTAGGGAACAATACATTTACAGTCCTTTCTGCATGATTCTTTATGGAGTAATGTTGAAAGGACTTTTCTTTTGTTTAAATTCTCTTAAAATAAAGGGATATCAACCTTTTTTAGCTAATTTTAAATATGTGTTGTAACCCGAAAGTCGTACTTTTGCATTAAAATAACAAAAACGCATAAAATATGGCTGAATCTATTGATATCAGAGAATTGAATGAGCGGATTGAGAAGCATAGCTCGTTCGTAACAAACATCATGACCGGAATGGAGCAGGAGATCGTTGGACAGAAACATCTCGTAGAGTCTCTTCTCATCGGTCTGCTCAGCGACGGACACATTTTACTTGAAGGTGTGCCGGGATTGGCAAAGACAAAGGCAATCAAAACCCTTTCATCGCTTATCGATGCACAGTTCAGTCGCATCCAGTTCACTCCCGACCTTCTGCCTGCCGACGTAGTGGGAACTATGATTTACAGTCAGAAAGACGGACAGTTCGTGGCTAAGAAAGGTCCTGTATTCGCAAACTTCGTACTTGCCGACGAAATCAACCGTGCTCCGGCAAAGGTGCAGTCGGCTCTGCTTGAAGCAATGCAGGAGCGTCAGGTGACAATCAGTACTACAACCTACGAATTGCCAAAGCCTTTCCTCGTAATGGCTACTCAGAACCCGATAGAACAGGAGGGTACCTATCCGCTGCCTGAGGCACAGGTGGACCGTTTCATGCTCAAGGTGATGATTGACTATCCGAAGATTGAAGAGGAGAAGAAGATTATCCGTCAGAATATCACACTGGGCGATAAGGTGAAGGTAAAGCCTATAATGACTACAAAGGAGATTGAGGATGCCCGTGCCGTAGTGAGTCAGGTGTATCTCGACGAGAAGATTGAACAGTATATTGCCGATATGGTGTTTGCAACCAGATTCCCTGACAAGTACGGACTCAAGGAACTGAAGGGACTCATTGGTTTCGGTGGTTCGCCTCGTGCAAGTATCAACCTCGCTCTGGCTGCCCGTGCCTATGCTTTCATAAAGCATCGCGGATATGTCATTCCGGAAGATGTACGTGCTATAGCTCACGACGTGCTCCGTCATCGTATCGGACTCACTTACGAAGCTGAGGCAAGCAACGTGAACGCAGAGGAGATTATCAGCAAAATCATAAATAAGGTTGAAGTGCCTTAATGGAATACGAAGAACTTTTACAGCAGGTCCGCAAGATTGAGATAAAGACACGACGGCTCTCCAATAATATCTTTGCTGGAGAGTACCACTCTGCCTTCAAGGGACGCGGTATGGCATTCAGCGAAGTGCGCGAATATCAGTATGGAGACGATATCCGCGACATCGACTGGAATGTCACAGCCCGTTTTGACAAACCTTTTGTAAAGGTGTACGAGGAGGAACGTGAACTTACCGTTATGCTTCTTGTCGATGTGTCGGGCAGTCTCGATTTCGGTACCCAGTCTCAGACTAAACGCCAGATGGCGACTGAGATTGCGGCTACACTTGCTTTCTCTGCCATTCAGAACAACGACAAGATTGGTGTAATCTTCTTCAGCGACAAGATTGAGAAGTTCATACCGCCCAAGAAAGGACGCAAGCATATCCTCTTCATCATTCACGAACTCCTTTTCTTCACTCCTACAAGTCAGAAGACCGACGTGGGTAAGGCACTCGAGTATGCAACCAATGCCATTAAGAAACGTTGTACGATGTTCCTGCTCAGTGACTTCTTCGATCATCGCGACTATACTAATCAGCTCACCATAGCCAACCGACGTCACGACGTAGTGGCAATTCAGGTTTACGACTATCGTATGACCGAGCTGCCTGACGTGGGAATCATAAAGATGCGCGATGCCGAATCGGGTGAGGATGTCCTTGTAGATACCAGCAGTCGTGCTGTCCGCCTTGCTCATCACGAGTGGTGGATTCAGTATCAGGGTTGGCTGAAGAACTCATTTACCAAGGCGAATATCGATTGCGTCAGTGTGCGTACCGACGAGGACTTCGTCAAGTCGCTCCTGGCTCTGTTCCGCCGTCGCAGTCTGTAAAGTATTGAATAAGAAACAGAAATGACAAACAATACATCACATATCATACGAAACTCTTCTCTCGCAGTCCGCACGCTTGCATCGTTGCTTCTGCTCTCTGTGTCCCTGTTCTCCGTAGCACAGGTCACAGTAGAGGCAAAGCTCGATTCTGCAGGCATCCTTATCGGACAGCGCATGGGAATCACTCTCGAGGTAAGTGCCGACGCAGGCAAACTGGTAGAGCTCCCTCAACTCGATTCCCTTCAGCAGATTGTGCCGGGACTGGAGTTCGTCTCTGCCACACCCGTCGATACCGAATATGTGAACGGTGGAAAACGGATGATTCTGACCGAGAAAATATATGTCACTTCGTTCGATACAGCTCTCTATCGCATACCTCCAATCCAAGTTAAAGTAGATGGTAAGCAATATGAGTCTAAGGCTTTAGGAATGAAGGTGATAACGTATGAGATTGATACTCTGAATGTAGATAGTATTTTCGGTTTGAAAAGTGAGATGGAACCTCCGTTCGTATGGAGCGACTGGAGTCAGGTACTCTGGCTGTCAATCATCTCTGTCGTCATTGCCCTCATCCTTATATATGTGGCTGTACGACTGAAGGATAACAAACCGATCATCAAGCGAATCAAGCTGAAGAAGCGTATTGCGCCACATAAGGCTGCCATGCAGAAGATTGCAGAGATAAAAGAAGACAAGATGCTATGGCAGAGTGAGGATTCGAAAGAGTACTATACCCAGCTTACTGATACTTTGCGCAATTACATAAAGGAGCGCTATGGATTTAACGCTATGGAGATGACCTCATTCGAGATTATCCAGCGACTGCAGGAAGTCAACGACGAAGAGGCTATCAATGAACTGCGCGAACTGTTCCAGACAGCCGACCTTGTGAAGTTTGCCAAGTACAATACGATGATAAATGAGAACGACCGCAACCTCGTCACTGCTATCGAATACATCAATCAGACCAAGCAGGAAGAGGAAGAACAGAAGGTGCAGCCTGAGGAAATCGTGATTGAGGAACCTCATTCGCGCATGACCAAACGTCTGCTCATCGCCGGTGTGTCGGTGGCTGCCGTCGTACTTCTCAGTGTGATAGGATATTTGTGTTTCAGAATTTATATGTTGACACTTTGATATGGAGTTCAAGAATCCGATATTTTTCATACTTCTTCTCGCACTCATACCTTACATCCTCTGGTATGTGCTGAAATACAAAAGAAGTCTGCCGTCACTGAAAGTGCCGGAGACCGTGAAGTATAGGATGGCTCCCAAGAGTTTCAGACTATATCTGTTCCATGTGCCGTTCCTGCTTCGTCTGACACTCTTCACCCTCGTCATCTGCATTCTTGCTCGTCCGCAGAGCAAACATACGTGGAGCGATACCGACGTCGAAGGTATTGACATCATGCTTGCTGTCGACGTCTCAACCAGTATGCTGGCACAGGACTTCAAACCCAACCGTGTCGAGGCTCTGAAGGTGATAGCACAGCAGTTCATAGAGCGACGCCATAACGATAACATCGGTCTGACTATCTTCGCAGGTGAGGCTTATACCCAATGTCCGCTTACTACCGACCACGCCGTACTGATGAATCTCTATAACAGTGCCGACTGCAATATGGCAGCCCGAGGCATCATCGATGACGGTACAGCTATCGGCGACGGCATCATGAATGCTATACTCCGTCTGAAGGACAGTCAGGCAAAGTCGAAAGTCATCATCCTGCTTACCGACGGAGTCAACAACAGCGGAAACATATCGCCTCAGACAGCAGCTGAGATAGCACAGAAATACGACATACGCATCTATACCATCGGTATCGGAACTACGGGTATGGCACCTTATCCGCTGCCTACGGGAGGTACCGTGATGTTGCCGGTGGAAATCGACGAACCAACGATGAACAAGATATCACAGGAGACAGGAGGACGCTACTTCCGTGCTCAGAAAAATGCTGACCTTTCAGCTGTCTATGCCGACATCGACAAGATGGAGCGTACTAAATTCAGTGTTAAGGAATTCAGCAAGCGTAGCGAACTTTTCGAACCCTATGCCTTGGCTGCGTTCATAGTCCTGCTGCTTGAGATACTCCTGCGATACGTAGTATTAAAGAGATTGCCTTAAACCAAACAGAGAAAGAGGGGAGAAACAAAATGTTCAGATTTGCAAATCCTACATACCTATATCTATTATTGCTCATTCCCGTACTTGTAGCGATATACATACTGCTGCGATGGAGAATGCGTAAACAACTGCGCCGCTTCGGCGACGTGCGTCTTATGGCGCACCTTATGCCCGACGTATCAAGGGTCAGGGTGCATCTCAAGTTTTCGCTTATGATGCTGGCTCTTGCCTTCGTCATTTTCATCATGGCACGTCCTCAGTTCGGTACACGCAACGAAGAAGTGAAACGTTCAGGTATCGAAGTGGTCATAGCCTGCGACGTGTCCAACTCTATGCTTTGTCAGGATATCAATCCCAGTCGTCTCGACAAGGCGAAGATGATAGTAAGCAAACTCATCGAGCAGTTCGATCAGGACAAGGTAGGACTTGTAGCCTATGCCGGTTCTGCCATCACGTTGCTGCCTATGACAGCCGACTATGTCAGCGCAAAACTTTTCCTCGACCAACTCAATCCCTCTACCGTAGCCATTCAGGGTACCAACATGGCAGAGGCTATAAACCGTTCGCTCCTCAGTTTCTCGGATAAGAAAAACGTCGGTAAGGCTCTCATCCTCATCACCGATGCCGAAGACCACGAAGAGGGAGCCATCGAGATGGCAAAGGAAGCCCGTAAGGCTGGAGTACAGATATTCGTACTTTCAGTAGGTACGGAGAAGGGCGGTCCCATCCCTATGGGCGACGGTTCGTATAAGAAAGACCTCTCAGGCAACGTCGTAACCACCAAACTCAACGAGAGGGTAGGAAAGGAGATAGCAAAAGCAGGAAACGGACTCTACATACGTGCCGACCAGTCAAACCAGGCACAGAATATCCTCGATGCTGAAATCAGGAAAATGCAGAAAGATGATATATCCATGTCGATGTACTCTGAATACGACGAACAGTTCATAGCTGTAGCCATACTGCTGCTGCTCGTACTCATTGCCGAGTGCTGCATCATGGAGCGCCGTAGTCCGTTTATCCAGCGCCTGTCGCTCTTCTCACGCACTCCGAAGTCACTCCTTCTTGCCGTAGCTTTCCTGTCGATGAGCAGCTTTATGTCTGCACAGACTACCGAACGCGACTACATTCGCAAAGGAAACCGTGAATTCCGCGGCGGACAGTTGGACAAGGCTGAGACCAACTACCTGAAGTCGCTCGAACACAGTTCCACGTTCGAAGGTCTCTACAACCTTGCACTTACCTACCTGCTTCAGGGAAAAGACTCCACAGCCGTAGCCAAGATGATGGATGCCGACTCCATCGGTACCGGCAACCAGATGAAGCGTGCCAAGAATTTTCATAATCTGGGTAACGTGTGGTACGCACAGGGTTCCTACCTTCTCAAGAGCAATCAGGACGCTACCTCAGCATTTCAGAACGCAGTCAACCTCTATAAGAGTAGTCTGCGCTGCAATCCGTCCGACAACGAGACGCGCTACAACCTCGCCAAGGCTCAGTATCAACTGAAGAAGAGTCAGCAGCAGAACAACCAGAATCAGCAGCAACAGCAGCAACAGCAGGAGGAACAGAAGAAACAGGACGAGAAGAAAGAGCAGAAGCAGGACGAACAGCAGCAACAGCAGCCTAAACCACAGCAGCAGAAGAACGACATGTCCGAACAGACAGCCGAACAACTTCTCAACTCCGCACAACAAGACGAAAAAGACGTACAGCGTAAGATAAAACAACAGAACGCTACGAGCCGTAGTCTCGAAAAAGACTGGTAATCAATTATGAAAAGACAAATCTTTACAATACTCCTATTCACTATCCTTGCCTTCCAGGCTCTTGCCGACACCACATTCCGTCTGTCGGCACCCTCCACAGTCGAGGTTGGTGATAAGTTCCGCGTACAGTTCACCGTCAACAGCCAGGGTGGCAGCCATTTCACTCCTCCTTCGTTCGAGGGCTTCGATGTCATCTATGGTCCCAGCACCTCCTCGCAGAGCAGCATGCAGATTATCAACGGAAGCATGACTCAGTCGAGTAGCGTCACCTATACCTATGTACTGTTGGCTTCTCAGGCAGGTTCCTTTATCGTAAAACCTGCATCCATCACTATCGATGGCAAGGTGATACGTTCCAATAGTGCCACCATCAAAGTACTTTCCAACGGACAGGGTGGGGCAGCACAGTCCCAGCCGCAGCAGAGAGGTGCACAGTCTTCGCAGCCTCAGCAGCAGTCTTCTGCCTCAAGTAGTAGTACACCGGCTTCGTCGTCGGACGACCTCTTCATGACGGCTACTGCCTCACGTACAAACGTATATGAACAGGAGGCTATCCTGCTTACATATAAGATATTCACCACACTCAATCTTACACAACTTGAAGGCAAACTGCCTACCCTCGACGGTTTTCAGATTCAGGAGATGCCTCTGCCGCGCAATAAGGAGTTCAAACTCGAACAGCACAACGGACGCAACTACCGCACCGTCATCTGGAGTCAGTACGTCCTTTTCCCACAGAAGAGCGGCGACCTCGTCATCCCTTCCATTACATACGAAGGACTGGTGGTTACACCGCGCCGTAACATCGACCCCTTCGATGCCTTCTTCAACGGTGTTTCTGCCATGCAGGAGACCAAACGCAAGATTGTCACTCCGAAACTCACCATCCACGTCTCTCCGCTGCCCACTAAACCGGCAGGTTTCTCAGGAGCCGTCGGCAGGTTCTCCGTTTCTTCGTCTATAAACACCAACGAGGTGAATGCCAACGATGCCATCACGCTGAAACTTCTTGTGAAGGGTTCGGGCAACATGAAACTTATCCGCACTCCTGAGATTGCGTTCCCGAAGGATTTCGAGAGCTACGATGCCAAAATCAATGACAATTTCTCGCT
Organism: uncultured Bacteroidales bacterium; assembly: GCA_902774005.1. GTDB lineage: Bacteria > Bacteroidota > Bacteroidia > Bacteroidales > Bacteroidaceae > Minthosoma. Next base: position 9,300 of record CACYGK010000047.1, read on the forward strand.
TTCCCAGAACGGACTCTCAGGCACGAAGGAATTTGAATACCTCGTCGTTCCCCGTCATGCAGGTTCTTATACCATTCCTGCAGCCGAATTCGTCTATTTCGATGTAGATTCCAAGTCTTATAAGACTCTCACCACCGAACCCTACACCATCAAGGTCAACAAAGGTAAGGGTGGGGGAGTGCAGACATCCGACTACTCCAACAGTCAGCAGGACGTACGCCAGCTCAATCAGGACATACGCCACATCAAACTCGGCGATGTCACCCTTGTTCAGGGTGATCACAACCTCTGGGGTTCTCAGCGTCAGCTCCTGTCCTACGTCCTGCCCGTACTCCTTTTCATCATTGCCCTCGTCGTCGGCAACAAACGCATAGCTGCCAACAACGATAAGGTGCGTGTACGCGGACGTAAAGCAAACAAGATGGCTCTGCGCCGCATGAAGAAAGCCAAGAAACTGCTTGCCGAGCACCGTCAGAACGAGTTCTATGACGAAGTACTCCGTGCTATGCTCGGATATGTAGCTGACAAACTCAACATCCCGCAGGAGCATCTCAATAAGGATAATATACAGTCCGAACTCACAGCCAGCAATGTGTCTCAGGAGCATATCGATTCGTTCCTCAAGACCATGAGCGACTGCGAATTTGCACGTTACGCACCGGGCGATGCCAATGCCAACATGGAGGGCGTCTATAGCAGCGCCATCAATACTATTACCCAAATGGAAGGAAGCATATAAAAGAACGACATGAAACGACTTCTCATCATATATCTCTCAGTCCTCGTCTGTCTCGGTGCCTCAGCAGCTACCAAGACACTGGCTGACTCGCTCTACAGCGCTGAAAATTACAAGGCTGCAGCCAAGGCATATAACGACATACTACGCACTCAGGGCATATCGTCCGAGCTGTACTATAACCTCGGCAATTGCTACTACAAGATGGACAGCATACCACTTGCCATCCTCAACTACGAGCGTGCCTACATCCTCAGTCCGGGTGACGGTGACATACGCAACAACCTCACCTTTGCCCGTGGCAAGACCATCGATAAGGTCGTACCACCCTCAAAGATGTTCTTCGTTACCTGGTGGAACAACTTCACCTACCTTCAGAGCGTTGATTCCTGGGCACTTCAGGGCATCATCCTCTTCTCCGTGGCACTGCTCCTGCTGCTCGTCTATTTCCTGTCATTCAACGTGCAGGTACGTAAGATAACCTTCGGACTTGCCCTCCTGCTGTTCGGCGTCACAATACTCGACAACCTTGCAGCCTGGTCACAGTACAGCGACATCAAGAACCACGCAGCAGCCATCGTCATGGCTCCGGCAGTATCGGTCAAGAGTTCGCCTAGTCATAACAGCACCGACCTCTTCCTCATCCACGAAGGCTCAAAAGTTGAACTGCTCGATCAGAGCATGAAGGACTGGATTGAAGTGAAGTTCGAAGAAGGCAAACAGGGTTGGATACCAGCCTCCTCAGTCGAAAAAATCTGAATCATGGACCTTAACCATCTCATACAACTCGACCACGAGTGGACACTTGCCCTCAACGGCAGCGACTCCATATTCTGGGACAACGTCATGTTCACCTATACCAACACCTTCTCATGGACGTTGGTCATCATCACGTTGCTAACCATCATATTCAAGAATAACACACCGCAGCGCGGATTCGCCATTCTCCTTACCATGATTCTTCTCATAGCCGTTGCCGACCGTCTGTGCAGCGGACTCGTCAAACCTCTCGTGGCGCGTTGGCGACCCACCCAGGACCCTGAACTCATGTACCTCGTCGATATCGTGCGCGGCTATCGTGGCGGACTCTACGGATTCTTTTCAGGACATGCCTGCAACACCATGTGCATGGCAACCTTCCTCTCCTGGCTCTTCCGCTATCGCAACGTGACCATCACACTCGTCTTCTGGTCGCTCTCCACCACCTTCACACGCATCTATCTCGGTGTACACCATCTGGGCGATATCCTCGTCGGATTCACCATCGGTGTCATTCTCGGCACACTCTTCTACTTCCTTATGTCCTATCTGATGAAGCGTTTTGGCAATTCCGGTAAGATGATATCATCATCCTTCACTCCTACCGGCTATCTCGTTGACGACATGCACGTACTGCTCACCGTCATCTTTGCCAATTACATCCTGGTTACAGTCTTTGCGATGTTCCTCAGCTTCTGATAATCAGAACCTTCCATTTTACCTCAATCGTTACCGTTCTGCCGTTCGGTAGCGTCATCTCATATTCACCCTTAGGACGGTTCGCCCTGTAACCCTTTGCCGTGAGCAGATTCCTCACCTGTGTATCGTTGAATCCCATCGGACTCAACAGTTCGTGCATCACCGAAACAGGCGATGCACTCCTTGCCAGCTTCTCTCTGAATATGCAAAGCGTATGTTCGTCCTCCCATGTAGAGCAGCGCTGCTTCTCCCTCTCCACCCAGTCCTCGTAAATCTTCGTCAGTTCCGCAGCATTCTCCATCGTGTCGCACAGATTATCCACCACACCTCGGTTGATTTCCTTCAATACAGGCATCACGTCCAATCGTATCTTATTCCGTGCCACATCATCCTTCATATTCGTCGAATCCGTCACCCACTCTTCGCCTTGTTCCTCCAGATAATCCGTGATGTCCTGCCTGCATACACACAACAGAGGTCTCACCAACTTGCATCCATGCTGGTTCGTGCTCACAGGCTTGATACCGCTCAGTCCCTTCACTCCCGTCTTCCTCACACAATTCAGCAGGAACGTCTCAGCATTATCATCCTTGTGATGTCCCACAGCCAGTGCCTTGCATTCTTCCTCCTCCATCACCTGAGCAAAAAACTCATATCTCAGTTCCCTTGCCGCCAACTCAATGCTCATCGCCTTATCCCGTGCATACTCCGCAGTATCGAAATCCGTACGGCGCAAATTTACACCCATCCTCTCGCACAGCGCCGTGACAAACCTCTCGTCCCTCATGCTCTCCTCACCCCTCAGGTGGAAATTACAATGCACCGCCACCGTCTCCATTCCCATCGTCTTCAGCACATGAAGCAGACACACCGAATCGGCACCGCCGCTCAGAGCCACAGCCACCTTATCGCCCACCGACAGCATCTCATGCAGCTCGATGTACTTCCTTATCCTATCTCTGAAAGCGCGTCCGTTCATACCGCGAAGGTACGCCACTCTGCGTGAAATAACAAAAAAAACAGACAAAAATAAAAATTTTGTCAATTATCAATTGTCAATTATCAATAAATTACTAACTTTGCACCCGCAAAACGAAAATGGTGCCTTGGATGAGTGGCTTAGTCACCGGTCTGCAAAACCGTTTACACCCGTTCGAATCGGGTAGGCACCTCAAAGAAAAACAGCGGCCTCACAATATGTGAAGTCGTTGCTTTTCTTATATTACAAGGTTTGTTTCTTCTTTTTTGCGTAGTAGTCTGCTGTGGCGGTGAAGAAGACGTCGCCGCTGGAGTTGACGGCGGTCTCCATGCTGTCTTGGATGACTCCGATGATGAAGCCGATGGCGACGGCTTGCATGGCTATGTCGTTACCTATGTTGAAGAAGGAGCATGCCATAGGGATGAGGAGGAGTGATCCGCCTGCGACGCCTGAGGTGCCGCAGGCTCCGAGTGTGGCGATGATGCTGAGGAAGAGTGCGGAGGAGAAGGATACGTCGATGCCTACGGTATGGGTAACGGCAAGCGTCATCACGGTAATGGTGACGGCGGCTCCGTTCATGTTGATGGTGGCTCCGAGGGGTATGCTCACGGAGTAGAAGTCTTCTTCGAGTCCGAGCCTTTTGCAGAGGTTCATGTTTATTGGTATGTTGGCTGCCGACGAACGGGTGAAGAATGCCTGCAGTCCGCTTTCTTTCAGACATGTGAAGAGGAGCGGGTAGGGGTTGCGTCGGAGTACGAGGAAGGAGATGAGCGGATTGAAGACGAGTGTGTTGACGAGCATGCATCCGATGAGGAGCAGGAGCAGGTGACCGTAGTCGGTGAATACGTCGAGTCCGCTTTCGGATACGGATTGGAAGACGAGTCCCATGATGCCGAAGGGTGCGAACTGGATGACCCATTTGACGGTGAGGGTGATGACTTCGGAGAAGTCGTGGATGATTCCGATAGTTTGTTTGCTGCCTTTCAGTTTCAGTGCGAATCCTATCAGTATGGCCCAGAAGAGTATGCCGATGTAGTTTGCCTGCGATATTGACATCATGGGATTGGTCACCATGTTGGTGAGGAGGTTGGTGAAGACGTCGGTGAGTCCGCTCGGTCCCGCTCCGTCAACCATCTCGTTCAGTTGGAGTGTGACGGGAAACAGGAAGCTTCCGGCTACGGCACACATGGCGGCTAGGAAGGTGCTGAGCATGTATTGGGATATGACCATGCGGAAGCGTGTTCCGAGGTTGCTGCTGGCTTTGGCTATGCTTGCCGCTACGAGTACTGCAACGAGGATGGGTGCGATGGCTTTCAGGGCACTGACGAAGACGAGTCCCAGGATGCTGATGCCGTCCCACTGGGGTGCGACGAGTCCGAGGACGGTACCTATGATGAGTCCGATGAGGATGCGAAGTACGAGGCTCATCTCGCTCCATCGCTTGAAGATTGATGTTGTTTTCATTTATTCGTTTGTCTGTTGATTTTCGTTTATCGTTTGCGCCATGCTTGGGTGCGCACGGCGATGTTCTGCTGAAGGCACTGACTGTAGAGCCACGGTTCGCAGCTGTGGATGTCGCCTACGTTGAGGAGGTTTTTGTAGGGTTTGTATTCG
>CACYGK010000048.1 GCA_902774005.1 uncultured Bacteroidales bacterium
GGTATTCGTGTTCACTATGCTGCAGCAGCAGAAGAGCGAAAATGCAGAGTTGCAGGAGTTGGCAGAACTCGACAAACTGGAGATGGAGGATCAGTACCGTCAGTTTGACCTTCAGTATGGCGAACTGCAGAAACAGCTGAAGAACGACTCGCTGATTGCCCAAATCGAAGAGGAGCGCCGCCATACGCAGGAACTGCTTGAAGAATTGGAACGCACGAAGGCTACGGATGCTGCAGAGATTACACGACTGAAGAAGGAGATTACGTCGCTGAGAAAGGTACTGCAGAGCTATATCATGCAGGTGGATTCGCTGAACCGTCTGAACGAGACTCTCGTAGCAGAGAACGAGGAAATGAAGGAACAGGTGACGGTGGCTAATACTCAGATTTCGTCGCTGCGCACTCAGGCTTCGACTCTGAAGGATAAGGTGGAGATTGCTGCACAGCTCGACGCAACGGGTTTCTGGGTAAGTCCGAAGAACAAGCGCAGCAAGGACGAGACAAAGGCTAAGAACGTGAAGAAGGTGGCTTTCGGTTTCACGATTGTAAAGAACGTGACAGCTCAGAACGGTGAACGTGTGATTTATGCCCGCATCCTGAAACCGGACAATACGATTCTGGGTGGCAAGGGTACGTTCAGCTATGAGAATACCCAACTGGAATATACGGAGAAGAAGTACATCGACTATAACGGCGAGGAACAGACGGTGACGATGTACAGCGATATTGAGGAGTTCATCGACGGCGGAACATATAAGGTGTTCATCTTCTGCGACAAGCAGATGATTGGTCAGACTTCGTTTACACTTAAATAAAAAAACTATGTTAGTTTCTCCTTCATTGCTGGCTGCTGATTTTGCCAACCTGCAGAAAGACATAGAGATGATAAACCGTTCGGAGGCTGACTGGCTTCACCTCGACGTGATGGACGGTGTGTTCGTACCAAATATCAGTTTCGGTTTTCCGGTACTGGAAGCGGTGGCTAAGATCTGCAAGAAGCCGCTGGATGTACACCTGATGATTGTGGAACCTGAGAAGTTCGTAAAGCAGGTGAAGGCTCTGGGTGCGTACATGATGAATGTGCACTATGAGGCTTGCCGCCATCTGCACCGCACGATTGCTGAGATTCACGAGAACGGTATGAAGGCTGCGGTGACTCTCAATCCGCATACTCCGGTATGTCTGCTGGAGGATATCATACGCGATGTGGATATGGTACTGCTGATGACGGTGAATCCGGGATTCGGGGGACAGGCTTTCATCGAACATTCAATCGATAAGGTAAGGATGCTGCGCGAGATGATTGAACGCACGGGTTCGAAGGCTCTGATTGAGGTTGACGGAGGTGTGAACGGAAAGACTGCCCCACGACTGGCTGAAGCTGGAGTAAATGTGTTGGTGGCCGGCAGTTATGTTTTCGGAGCTGAAAATCCGGAACAGAGAATTAAGGAACTGAAATCATTGACCATTGAACATTGATAATTGATAATTTGATGAATAGAAAGTTTTTGAAAAGTGCTGCATTGCTGATGGCAATGGTGATTTGTGCCGCAGTTTTTACGTCGTGTAAGAACGGAGAGACGTATGCAAAGATGAAGGAGAGGGAGCGCAATGCGATAGAGGGTTTCATTTCGTGGAACCATTTCACAGGCAGGATAAATGTGATTACGGAGGATACGTTCAATGCGCAAGGACAGACGACAAACACGGATAAAAACGAGTTCGTGCGTTTTGAAAAGGACGGTATCTATATGCAGATTGTGAGAAAGGGTGTGGGATATACGATGTATGAGTTATCGGCTCCCGATGCTCAGTATAATCCGGACAGTACGACTACCCAGACTATCTGTTGCCGTTTTCTTGAGTATGACATCGAGAATGCTGATACTACCTGTACGAACATGTACCAGACTCAGAATGCATACGTAGATAAGATGCAATGCACATATACCCGACTGGGAAAGAGTTATACGGCATGGTTTACCGCAGGAAAGATGAAGGAATATCACTCATCGTCGTCGGTAGTGCCGTCGGGATGGTTGAAACCGCTCGATTATATACGTCTGGCTAAGTCGGAAGGTTCGGGCGAAGTGGCAAAGGTGAGACTGATCGTGCCGCACTCATCGGGTACTGCCAATGCAGGTGTGTATGTTTTGCCTTTTTATTACGAAATAACTTATCAGTTAGGGAAATAGGAACCAGATAACGAAAACAGATATTTTATGGCGTTAATTAAATCGATTTCAGGAATACGAGGAACGATTGGCGGAAGAGCCGGTGACGGACTGAATCCGCTGGACATCGTGAAGTTTACGAGTGCTTATGCCACTCTGATGCGTCGCACAGGCGCGAAAAGCAATAAGATTGTAGTGGGCAGGGATGCACGCATCTCTGGCGAAATGGTGAAGAACGTCGTTTGCGGTACTCTGATGGGTATGGGATTCGACGTAGTGAATATCGGACTGGCATCTACTCCGACCACTGAGTTGGCTGTGACGATGGAAGGTGCATGTGGCGGTATCATCATCACTGCCAGTCATAACCCACGTCATTGGAATGCTTTGAAACTGTTGAACAGCGACGGGGAATTTCTCAATGCAGCAGAGGGAAACGAGGTACTCAGAATTGCTGAGGCTGAGGATTTCGACTTTGCTGACGTAGATCATATAGGTAAGTACCGCGAGGATGACACGTTCGACCAGAAGCATGTGGACCTGGTACTGGGTCTTGACCTCGTGGATGTACCTGCTATCAAAGCTGCTAAATTCAAGGTGGCTTTCGACTCAATCAACTCGGTTGGTGGTATCATCCTGCCGAAACTGCTGAAGGCTCTGGGTGTGGACGATGTGACTCCACTCTACAGCGAACCGACCGGTGATTTCCAGCATAATCCGGAACCGTTGGAGAAGAATCTCTCGGACATCATGGGACTGATGAAGAAAGGTGGAAAGGACGTGGCATTCGTGGTTGACCCCGATGTGGACCGTCTGGCTTTCATCTGTGAGGACGGAAAGATGTACGGCGAGGAATATACTCTGGTGACAGTAGCCGATTATGTGCTGAGTCATACTCCTGGCAATACGGTGAGCAACCTGAGTTCGACACGTGCTCTGAGAGATGTGACACAGAAGTACGGTATGCAGTATAACGCTGCTGCTGTGGGTGAGGTGAACGTAGTGACGAAGATGAAGGAAACAAATACGGTGATCGGTGGCGAAGGTAATGGTGGAGTAATCTACCCTGCTGCCCACTACGGACGTGATGCCCTTGTAGGTATTGCGCTGTTCCTCTCTCATCTGGCTCATAAGCGTCAGGAGCAACCCGGACTGACAGTAAGTCAGTTGCGTGCCACTTATCCTGAATACAGCATTGCGAAGAACCGTATCGACCTGCAACCGTCAACCGACGTGGATGCCATACTGAAGAAGGTGAAGGAAATGTACACTGGACAGGAAGGTGTGACAGTTAACGATATCGACGGTGTGAAGATTGACTTCCCAGACAAGTGGGTTCACCTGCGCAAGTCGAATACCGAACCAATCATCCGTGTCTATTCGGAAGCCGGTACGATGGAGGCTGCCGACGAGATAGGAAAGAAGATTATGGATATCGTTTATGCGATGCAATAAATTAGTTTACGATTTACGGTTTATAATTAAAAGAGGGTGCAGACGCATCCTCTTTTAGTTTCTGTATTTCTCTTCAATTCCACTATTGATTGTGTCGTAAACACGTTGCATCAGTTCTTTGGTGCCGAGTTTGCGATATTCTTCCGGACTGATGGGTTTATGTATTGTCATACTCAGATGACCCTGACTGACACTATAGTCGTTGCGTGAGAAGGTGTCGAACGAACCGTTGATGGTGATGGGTACGATGGGGAGTCCGATTTCGCTGGCAAGCATGAAGGCTCCGCGTTTGAACTCATTCATGTGTCCGTCGTGGGTACGTGTTCCTTCAGGGAAGATGGACATCGACGTACCCTGCTGGAGGGTTTTCTCTGCCTGACGTACAGCATGGACTATGCTGGCACGACTGTCACCTACGAATATCTGTTGACTGCGGGCACAGGCCAGTCCGACGAATGGCAGTTTGCGCAGGTATTCCTTCATCATCCACTTGAAACGGTTGGGCAGGTAGCCATAGAGCAGGAAGATGTCGAAGTAACCCTGATGGTTGGCAAGGAAGACGTAGCTCTGATGCGGTTCGATGTAATCCAAACCCTCGAGATGTACGGAGTGGAGACCGGTACGGATGGTGAAACGACTCCAGATACGGGGAGCATACCACGATACGTATTTGGTATCACCAAGGAACGAGGCAAAGACCACAAGGAGTGCCACGATGATTGTGGCAACGATGAAGAGTGGCAGAGCCACGAGGTAGGAGTATATCTTATATAGAATCTTTTTCATATTCAGTCTGGACAAGAAGCATCCTGACGTGGCATCACTTGCCGCAATGCAGCGTCAGTACGTTGATTTCGGGCTGTGCACCCAATCGGAAAGGAATGAGACTTCCGGCACCAATCGACACGTTGAGAATCTGGTCGTCATTGTAATATAAACCCTGCCACTCATCGTATGCCCAGGATACGGGTGACCATCCGAATACCTCGAACTGTCCGGCATGGGTATGTCCGGAGAGGGTGAGTTGGATATTGGTCTTGTCGACTATGTCATGACGCCAATGAGTGGGGTCGTGGGTAAGCAGAATCTTGAAGTCGGATTCGGATACTCCCTTCATGGCACGGTCGAGACGGGCAAACTTTGGGAAGTAGGATTTCAGGTAACCTTGATTCTCCACTCCTATAATATATATATGTGTACTGTCGCGCTCAATCTTCACGTTTTCGTTGAGCAGAGTTTTCCATCCGAAACTGCGTTCGTAGGCAACAAGTTGTTTTACGTCGGCTTTCTGCTGTGCGCGAGTCAGTTTGCGGCGATAGAGTGCATAATCATGATTGCCAAGAATGGAGAGTACTCCGTCGGGAGCCGAGAGCTGTGACAGGATCGGTTTGTATCCTTTCAGTTCGTCGGAACCGAAGTTGACTATGTCGCCAGTAAAGACTATAAGGTCGGGCTTCTGCTGATTGATGAGGTCGACGAGGTTCTGCACTTCCTTTTCGAAGCCGCCGGAGAACGAACCGATGTGGAGGTCGGAGAGTTGTACTATACGGTACCCCTCGAACGCAGCCGGCAGGTCGGAGAATGTCAAGTCCTGACGGTTGACCTGAAAGCGGAACCGTTCCCAAAAATAGCCATAGCATCCGATGAGGACAAGAATGAGGATTATTACCACTGCTATTGTAGTGTTTCGTTTTGTTCTGGGTCTCATAAGCTATGAGGTTGGAGTAATGGGCTTACTGATTGAAATAAAGTTCTTTGCCACGAATGCCATCGACTACTATGCCGTCGCAATAGGCTGTAGTTCCATTGACTATGGTGCGGCGAACACGCCACTGGAATGTGCGTTCGTCCATCGGAGTCCATCCGCACTTGGTGTAATAACGTCCCGACATGACTTCCCACGGGTCGTTGGGCTGTACGAGTACGAGGTCGGCATAGTAACCCGGACGGATGAATCCGCGACGGTCGATATGGAAAAGTGTGGCAGGATTATGACTCATGAGTTGGGGAACCCGTTCGATTGGCATCACTCCCTCGTCAACCATCTCGAGCATGGAGATGAGTGAGAACTGAATCATCGGCATTCCGGATGCTGCCTTCAAGGCTCCACCTACCTTCTCTTCAGCCAGATGGGGAGCATGGTCGGTAGCTACGACGTCGATGAGTCCGTTGGTAAGTGCCTGACGCAGTGCGGCACGGTCCTCAGGAGTCTTGATTGACGGGTTACACTTTATCTTTGTACCCAGACGGTCGTAGTCCTCCGATGTAAACATAAGATGGGCAATGACTGCCTCAGCCGTAATCTTCTTCTGCTCCAGGGGTTTGTTCTCGAAGAGGGAGAGTTCCTTCTCGGATGATACATGAGCTACGTGAAGACGTGCTCCGGTAGTCTGTGCCAATTGGACGGCAAGTGATGAGGACTGGTAACAAGCCTCAACACTGCGGATGCGGGAATGGTAACGGACGGGGAAGTCGTTCTGTCCCTTATATTTTTTCTGGAAGAGTCTGATGTTCTGTTCGATGATGGAAGTATCCTCGCAGTGAGCCATAATGAGAAGTGGCGACGAACTGAACAGCCGGTAGAGTGCGTTCTCGTCGTCAACCAGCATATTACCTGTACTGCTACCCATGAACACCTTCACACCAGGGGTGCGATGAGGGTCGAGCTGTTGCAGCAGTTCGGTATTGTCGTTGGTGGCACCAAAGAAGAAACTGTAGTTGACACGGCTCTTGTTACAGGCGATGTTGAACTTATGGTTCAGGTCCTCGAGAGTGACGGTCTGCGGAACGGTATTAGGCATGTCCATGTATGAGGTGACACCACCTGCTGCTGCCGTACGACTCTCACTGGCTATGTCAGCCTTGTGGGTGAGTCCGGGTTCGCGAAAATGGACATGATCGTCGATGACACCAGGGAAGAGGTAAAGTCCCGTAGCATCTATCTCGTTCTCGTAGGTCTGAGTGGAATCGTCGGTAGTGAGCACACTCTGAATCATCTCATCTTCGATAACCACAGAACCAACGAACGAGCGTCCCTCGTTCACTATTGTAGCGTTGCGTATTATTGTTCTCATTTGGCTTTTGGATATTTCTTAAACCACCCGTCGAGTCTCAGTCTCATTACTCCGAAGAAGGCTTCGCCGAATATGCTTCCGCTCATCTTGCTGGTACCTTCGACACGATTGACGAATACCACAGGTACTTCCTTGATGCGGAATCCGCATTTGTAAGCTGTGAATTTCATTTCTATCTGGAAGGCATAACCCTTGAAACGTATCGAGTCGAGGTCGATGGTTTCAAGTACGCGGCGACGGTAACATTTGAATCCGGCTGTAGTGTCGTGAATCTGGAAACCGGTGACAAAACGTACGTACTTGCTGGCAAAATAAGACATGAGGACACGACCCATAGGCCAGTTGACTACGTTGACTCCACTGACGTAGCGCGAACCGATTGCCACATCGTAGCCTTCGTCGGCACAGGCACTGTAGAGACGCGGAAGGTCGGACGGAGCATGACTGAAGTCGGCATCCATCTCAAAGATGTAATCGTAACCGTGAGCGAGGCTCCACTTGAATCCGGTGATATAGGCTGTACCGAGTCCGAGTTTGCCCGAACGCTCAACAAGGAACAGGCGGTCGGAAAACTCTGTCTGCATCAGTCGCTTTACGATGTCGGCAGTGCCGTCGGGTGAACCGTCGTCAATTATAAGTATATGGAAACACTTATCCAGTGCGAATACTGCACGGATTATTTTCTCTGCATTCTCTTTTTCGTTGTAAGTGGGGATAATGACTATACTGTCACTTTCGTGCGCCATGTCTTTTCAGCAAATTTTTTGCGAATATAATGCTTTTAAAAGCATTTCGTATAAGATTTAACCATTATTAGCTATTTCTTCCATTATTTTCACGGCTTCACCTATCGTTTTAACATTTTGGATAAGCAAAGAGCGGTGTTCACCGTCGCGCAGATGAGTCTGACGGGGATGGAAAGTAGCATAGGTTATTATCTTGTTGAACGCTTCGCTCTGATAGTAGAGACTGCTGAAATTGCTCGGCATGAAAAGTGCCATCCGGCCCTGCTTCAGTGATATCTTCTCGATGCCGAGACTCTTACCCTTCCATTTCAGTTGGATGACCTTGATGAGTTCTTCGCCCACCTCAGGAATCTGTCCGAAGCGGTCGAGCAGTCGTGACCTGTATCCATCCAACTGCCGTTGGTCGGTCAGACTGTCGAGTTCACGGTAGAGAGCCATGCGTTCACCACTGTTAGGAACGTATTCTTCGGGCAGGAATGCCGGTATGTCACTCTCGATATTGGTTTCATCGACAAAGGTATCACCTGCAACGATTCCTTCCTCGTTTTTAGAGTCTTCGGCATAGAGTTCGGCAAACTCAGTCTCACGCAGTTCGGCAACTGCTTCGTTAAGTATCTTCTGGTATGTCTCGTAACCCAAATCGGCGATGAAACCGGACTGTTCGGCACCAAGCATATTTCCCGCACCACGGATGTCGAGGTCTTGCATTGCAATATGGATACCACTACCCAAATCGGCGAAATTCTCGATGGCCTGGAGTCGGCGTCGGGTATCGTCGGGCAGTGCTGCAAGAGGTGGAGCAATGAGATAGCAGAAAGCTTTCCGGTTGCTGCGCCCCACCCTCCCCCGCATCTGGTGAAGGTCACTCAGTCCGTACATATTTGCTGAGTTGATGATTATCGTATTGGCATTGGGTACGTCGATTCCGTTCTCAACTATAGTCGTTGAAATCATCACATCGTAGTCGTAGTTCATGAATCCGAGCACTATCTTCTCCAGTTCTTCGGGATTCATCCTGCCGTGTCCGACACAGATGCGGGCATCGGGTACTTCACGACGTACCATTGCTGCGATGTCTTCAAGGTTGTTTATGCGGTTGTTGACGATGAATACCTGTCCGTTGCGACTCATTTCGAAGTTGATGGCTTCAGCAAAGACCTCGGGTGAGAATGTATGAATCTCTGTCTGGATAGGATAACGGTTAGGAGGAGGAGTCTGGATACATGAGAGGTCGCGTGCTCCCATCAGTGAGAACTGCAGAGTTCGCGGAATAGGTGTGGCAGTCATGGTCAAGGTATCGACATTCACCTTCATCTGTCGCAGTTTCTCTTTCACGGCTACACCGAATTTCTGTTCCTCATCGATAATCAGCAGTCCGAGATCGCGGAACTTCACACCCTTCCCAATCAGTTTGTGGGTACCGATGATGATATCCACCGAACCGTCGGCAAGTCCTTGCAGGATATCCTTCTGTTGTTTGGCTGAGCGTGCACGACTGAGGTATTCGACCTTGACAGGGAAATCTTTGAGACGTTTCGAGAAAGTCTGGAAATGCTGGTATGCAAGTACTGTAGTCGGTACGAGTACTGCCACCTGTTTTCCGTCGGTAGCTGCCTTGAATGCTGCACGGATAGCCACTTCGGTCTTTCCGAATCCCACATCACCACATACGAGACGGTCCATCGGACGTTCACGCTCCATATCAGCCTTCACGTCGTTGGTAGCTTTCAACTGGTCGGGAGTATCTTCATACAGGAAGCTGGCTTCGAGTGCATGCTGCATATATCCGTCGGGACTGAAGGCAAAACCTTTCTCTTTGCGGCGCTGGGCATATAGCCGGATGAGGTCACGAGCTATGTCCTTCACCTTCGTCTTCACCCTCTCCTTCACACGTTCCCATGCACCGCTACCCAATTTGCTGATGCGTGGAGGTTCGCCTTCCTTACCCTTATATTTCGACACCTTATGCAGGGCATGTATGCTGACATAGATAGTTCCGCCACCCTGATAGGTTATCTTTATCTTTTCAACCATCACCCCGTTTTCGGGTACACGAACCAAACCACCGAATTGTCCGATTCCATGGTCGAAATGCACCACATAATCACCTATTTCGAACTGCTGGATTTCCTTTAGTGTCAGAGCTACCTTACCCTGACGGGCTACGGAGGACTTCAGATTGTACTTATGGAAACGGTCGAATATCTGATGGTCGGTAAAGAAACACTGACGTAGTCCTTCATCTATATATCCTTCATGGATAGCTTTGTTTACCGATGCAAACGTAATCTCATCAGCCTCAGTCTTGGAGAGTTCGCTGAAAATATCGCGCAAACGCTCAATCTGTTTTTCGCTATCGGCAAAGATGTTAATCTTGTAACCCTCAGAACGCAACCGCAGGAACTCTTCTTTCATCAGTTCGAAGTTCTTATGGAACTGGGGTTGAGGCAATGTGTGGAACTGAACATCACCCTGGGGACGGAGTTCCACTATCTTGTAGTCAGACAACTTCCGAACTATCTCCTCACCGCGCATCATCACATGGTCGCGATTAAGCTCCGAGTCTTTACCCTGTTCTGCATCTGCGGCTGTACTCTGTGCCTGACGCGAAAATCCCTCATCATAGATTTTACCTACTTTCTCACATACATACACCACATCGTGGCATACCACGACGGTATTTGCAGGCAGGAACTCGAACAAAGGTACACGTTCGGTAGCATCGTTCTGCATCTCAGGTACTATCGTCATACTCTGCACCCTATCCTTCGACAACTGTGTCTGTACATCGAAACTACGGATGCTATCCACCTCATCACCGAAGAAGTCGATACGATAAGGAATCTCGGAAGAATAAGAATACACATCGACTATGCTTCCGCGAACAGCAAACTGTCCGGGTTCATATACATAGTCGGTATGCTGCATGCCAAGGTCGAGCAGTTGTCGTTCCAACTTACTCAAATCTACCGATTCACCCACACGGATAGGAATCGTATTATCGCTGAGAACACGCTCCGATACCACCTTCTCGGATATAGCATCGGGGTAAGTAACCACATACAGAACTTTGTTCTCTGTGCGTGCCTGCAAACGTGTGAGTACCTCAGTCCGAAGTATTTCGTTAGCCTCGTCCTTCTGATTATACTTTATAGCCCTTCGGTATGAAGACGGAAAGAACAGTACGTGTTCGTCGCCCAATGCCTGAAGCACGTCATGATAGAAATAGCCAGCCTCATCCTGATCGTCAAGAACGAAAAGAAAGAGGCCATTGACCATTGATCTGTCAACAACACTGCTAAACAGCATCGCAGCCGACGAACCTTTCAGTCCGCCGACCTGCAATCTCTTAATCTTTGAATTACTTAACTGTTTGAGAAACGATTTTGCTTCAGAGCCCGAAGCAATCAGTTTAAGAAGAGTGTCTATATGCACGAGCAAAAAGTTGTACAAAGAAAACCGTATCGCGGCTTGGACTCATCGGCTTCATTGCTTTCATATCAATCACGCGAGCGTTCTCTTGCCTGTTTGTTGTGTGCGACTGGGATAAAAATAAGGAAGTAGAATTCACCATAGGCATACGGATTGTTTTGGGGTTTCTTCACTTATTCAAACGCAGTCACTTATCCATTTATTGTACTATTTAGAAATTTTAATTTTTACCCCGTCATTTTTCATATTGAACATCCATTTTTGGACATACTCCGACCATTCGGCAGCACTGTGGAAACCATCCTCTTCTTCCATGTCGGCACAGAATGTGACATAATACTTCAGACTGTTCTGTTTGTCCATTTTAAGGATGCACATATATTGCAAATCATCCTCAGCTATATCATCCAAGTATGCACCAGGTACCCATACAGCAAGTCCGACAGCTTCGGGAGCATACAAATCCTTCTTACCATAGTCGGGAAAATCCTTTCCCCACGACATAGCAAGTCCGTTTTTCTTCACCCATCCGAATGGTTCGACACCTACCTTCTGCACTCCTGTACACATCTGCCACCCTGTAAGCGGAGTATTACTCCTGACCTGCACTTCCACTTCACGATGTCCTGCATACATTATATACTGCGTCTTGACGTTGTTTCCGTTCCATCCCATATCCTTGAATTCTACCACTGTGCGCAGCGGACCGTATGCCACAATCCGTTCACCTCTCAACTTTACGCTATCAACAAGTAGCGGACTGCCATCCTTGAATTCACGCAGCGTACCACACCCCATACTATTTCCAGCCCATAGTACATCGTTGCCAAGTCCGGCATCAAGATCTTTCTTAACACTGTAGAAATGAGTGCGCTCCAACTCCAGACCCCGATGACGCTTTCCGTACAGGTCGATATTCTGACGATTGTCGAAATAAACACGGTAGGCTGTCAATTCGCTTTCAAACTCGGCTCCGTGAGGGAATACATCCTTGAACAGATAGCTGTCGCCTGCAGCCTCTATATTGCTGATTGTAGGATATTTGCCATACTTGTCGTTCAGACCCATATTGGCATATACACGTGGCGTATAGGTTTTCTGTTCTCCGTCGGAACGGAGTATGACCTCATATCTGTTT
Organism: uncultured Bacteroidales bacterium; assembly: GCA_902774005.1. Classification (GTDB taxonomy): domain Bacteria; phylum Bacteroidota; class Bacteroidia; order Bacteroidales; family Bacteroidaceae; genus Minthosoma. The sequence continues at coordinate 12,019 of CACYGK010000048.1, forward strand.
TCTGCTGATGCAGCCAAGTCGGCAAGGAACACCAGTTCGTCGTAAGACAGATCGCTATCCATATCGTCGAGCTGACAAGGAACTTCTTTTCCGTTAAGCATCACGACTGCACTCTTCACATCAAAACCAGTGTCCTGCAGACCGATAACTACGGGATAGTCGCTGACAGTTTTAGATTTAGAGTTGCTTATGTTTACAATAAAATTCGTTTCACTGGCAAATGTGCACACAGATGCTACAAATGCCACAAAAAATAACAATCGTTTCATAGTACTTGTAAATTTTGCCCAAAGGTATGCAAAAAAATGCGTATCTTTGCAGCTAATTGAAAAAAAACGGCATACAATGGCAATCCAGAACATATTACAAGGTAAGAAAGCCACATACTTCACGTTGGGATGCAAACTGAATTTTGCAGAAACTTCTGCTATCGGACAAAGACTGCAGGAACTGGGAGTGAGCAAAGCTGAGAAAGGGGAATGTGCAGATATCTGTGTAATCAACACCTGTTCGGTAACAGAGGTAGCAGACCAGAAATGCCGGCAAGCCATTCACCGTATGGTAAAGAACAACCCCGGAGCCTTTGTGGCTGTGACTGGATGTTACGCAGAACTGAAACCCGAACGGATTGCTGCTATGCCAGGGGTGAGCATTGTAGTTGGTACGAAGGATAAGGGCAGAATCATCGATCTGATTGTTGATGGTATTGCAAACAGCGATAATATAAAGACACAGAGACAACCTGTAAAGGAAGAAGGAATACCGGCTTTCTTCCCATCCTGTTCACGTGGCGACCGAACACGCTATTTCCTTAAAGTACAGGACGGTTGCAATTATTTCTGTACTTACTGTACTATCCCAATTGCCAGGGGACGTTCACGCAACGGCAGTATAGCTTCATTGGTGGAACAGGCAAGGGGCGTAGCATCTGAGGGAGGAAAAGAAATAGTAATTACAGGAGTTAACATTGGCGACTTCGGACGTACTACCGGCGAGTCGTTCCTTGACTTGATTAAGGCTCTCGACGAAGTTGAAGGTATTGAGCGCTATCGTATTTCAAGCATCGAACCGAATCTGCTTACAGAAGAAATTATTGACTTCTGTGCCTCGTCGAAGCACTTCATGCCACATTTCCACATACCTCTGCAATCAGGTTCGGACAATGTTCTAAAACTGATGCACAGACACTATGACACGGCACTTTTCCGACAAAGAATCAACTACATAAAGAGGGTGATGCCTGATGCCTTCATAGGTGTCGATGTGATAGTAGGTACGCGAGGAGAGACACAGGAGTTTTTTGAGGAGTCGTACAAGTTTATCGAATCCCTGCCTATCTCCCAACTGCATGTATTCTCTTATTCAGAGCGTCCCGGAACCAAGGCTTTACAGATTCCGCATAAGGTATCGCAACAGGAAAAACACGAACGGAGTCAACGTCTTCTTGAACTTTCAAAGGAGAAGTTGGAACGATTCTATACTTCTCAGATAGGAAGCGTCCGTCC
>CACYGK010000049.1 GCA_902774005.1 uncultured Bacteroidales bacterium
ACTTTGAAACTTTGAAACTTTGAAACCGCGCCGAGCACGACATTGAAGGTGAGCCGATGTCGCTTCTGCGCTCGCTTACCCGCTTTTTTAAGCGCCGCGTTGTCGCAAGGTGGTGACTCTGTTTCTAGGGTGCGTCTGCCGCGTTGAAATTCTAAGCGCTTAGAATTTTAGTTTCAAGCGCTTGGAATTTTATTTCTAAGCGCTTAGAAGTTGAGAGCGGCAGGGACGTAGTAAAAAAACGAAACAGAAACTATTCGTCGAAGTCTTCGTCTTTCATGTCGCGGTAGGCGTGGCGGAGGTCTTCTTTGGTGACCTGGATGGTGCGGTCGACGGGACGGTCGGGGTCACGCAGGGAATGGGAGAAGAGCCAGTCGTAGGTCTGGGTGATGTAGAAGTAACGGGCAGGGGTGCCGTGGTTTTCGCCTTTGAGCCAGTCGTAGCGGAGGCGGATGTCCACATGGTTCTGTTGCATAGCCTCAACGACGCGTTGCGATTCTTTGACGCTGACGGCGCGGTCGGCTGTGCCGTGGATTATCCAGAGGGGAAGTTTGCCGAGGGGGTCGAAGTCCTTCATGGTGGAACCGCCGCAGAGTGCCATCGCTGCTGCGACTTTCTCGGGATAGCAGCAGGCGAAATCGAGGGTGCCATAACCTCCGAGACTCATTCCGAGTACATAGACGCGATCGCGGTTGAAGGCGTAGTTCTGTTTCATCCATTCGAGGATGTCGTTTATCTTCATGGGACTCCAGGGTCCACCCATGTTATGGGGTGCGACGATGATGGCATGTATCTGGAGTCCGTATTTCGTGGCGTTGATGGGTCCGTATTTCAATGCACGGTCCATGCCGCCTCCGCAGAGGCTTGCGCCGTGGAGGAAGATGATGAGTGGGGTGTGCTCTTTGGTCTCGTCGTAGTCTTCGGGCAGCTGTATCCAGAAGCCGTAGCCTTTGGGTTGGATGCTGCTGTGCGATTTCAGACTGGCTTTCTGTGCTGACATGTTGAGGGCAAGGAGCATCGCGCAGATATATATAATAATGTGTAATTTTTTCAGAGTTTAAAGGGTTTAAGAGTTTAAGAGTTTAAGGGGGTTAAGGGGTTTCGAGTACAAAGATAGTGTGTTATGTTGAGAAAAAGGGTGGAGTGAACGATTTTTTTGGATTAATTATGATTGTTTCAAAAAGATGCTGTATCTTAGCACCCGAAATGTACCTATATCAACCTTAAAACGTGAAATACGCAAATGGAATGTCTGAAAAACAAGCAATCAAATAAGAATATGCATACAATATCAGCATCAAAGGGGGGGCAGGCATGTGTTTGCTTCCTTTCCCTACTTTTTGCAGCAGTAATGACAGGCTGCACGGGAAGCAAGAGGAATGTACCCGAGGAGGTATATGACGAGGAAGAGAGTCATCAGTTCAGGGAACTGGCTGAGGAGGCTCTCGACAGTTACGGGACATCAACCAACTACGCAGAGTGGATGGGTGAAATCTTTGCGGATAAGAATCCGCTCATAAGTGAGATGAATATCCCGGGTACGCACGACACGTTCACTTCGTATATCCGTCAGGAGGATATCGACAGCGGACTCACTCCCGCATTCAAGAAGACACAGTTGCTCGACATTGAGGGACAATGGAACGCAGGTGTCCGCTGTTTCGACGTGCGTCTGGCTAATACCAGAGGCAGCAGTAATGTGCCGAAGGAACTGGCAGAGAGGGACGAAGTGGGTATTTTCCACACGGAATATTACTGCTCAATCAATTTCGACGAGGTGATGAGCAGTATTGCCAATCTGCTCATGCAGCATCCGACAGAGGCATGCATCGTGATGCTCAAGGTGGAGAAAGACAGCGACCTCAACAACGACTTCGTCAAGAGGATTTATGACATCGTCATGCCATACGACAGTCTGGTGGTGCATAATGCCACAGCCGACATACGGTATGAAGACTGCAAGGGTAAGATGCTCATCTTCCAGCGCTGGACATCGGAAGCTCCGCAAGATCCCGACCATGAGTTGCAGTTGGGTCCGGTGATGGTTATCGACTCAAGGGCCAGCATCGAAAGCGACAGTTATACCACTACCATATTCTGGCAGGACGGTACAACATCGAAGTCGTATGTGCAGGACAACTACGAAGCGGGAGCCACACATACCAGCATCGAATACTGGAACGACAAGCAGTCGTACATGACCACCTACTTCGAATATGCAGAGACGGACAAGTCGGCTTGGGTATTCAACTACGAAAGCGGATATGTGAATCATGCCGGAACAACGTATTATTCGATGAGTTCGAATGTGATGAATCCATGGCTTACGACTTATGTCATCAATCACATAGACCAGCATTACGGTATCATCAACATGGACTTTGCAGGTTCGAACGATGTGTATGACGGTTATCATGTAAATGGCAAGTATCTGCCTATGCTGCTCGCAGAAAGCAATAGATTCTTAGACCATTGAACATTGCGGCTTTGCCGAAGTTACTTACGCTCAGCATAAAAAATAAATGAATTTATTTTGTTCTGCATTCGCTTAATCGTAACGTTGGCTTTGCCGAAGTTACTTACGCTCAGCATAAAAAATAAATGATTTTATTTTGTTCTGCATTCGCTTAATCGTAACTTTGCAAAAAAATAAGGACAGATTATGGCTGGATATTTAGTAGAAGACCAGCGCAAGGTGACTACTTTGCGACTGATTGAGATGAAACGCGAAGGCAAGAAGATTGCCATGCTCACTTCGTACGATTATACTACAGCACAGATTACAGATGCTGCAGGAATGGATGTGATTCTTGTAGGTGACTCTGCAAGTAATGTGATGGCGGGAAACTGGACAACGCTGCCTATCACACTCGACCAGATGATTTACCACGCTAAGGCTGTGGTGAGGGCTACGCAACGTGCTCTCGTAGTTTGCGATATGCCGTTCGGAACATATCAGGTGAACGAGACGGAGGCTGTGGCAAATGCTATCCGCATAATGAAGGAGACACATTGCGACGCCCTGAAACTGGAGGGCGGTGTGGAGATTCTGCCTGCAATAAAGAAGATTCTGGATGCCGGTATTCCGGTATGCGGTCACCTGGGACTGACTCCGCAAGCGATAAATAAGTTCGGTACTTATGCCGTGCGTGCGAAGGAGGAGGCTGAAGCCAAGAAACTCATCAGCGATGCTCATGCCCTGGAAGAGGTAGGATGTTTCGCTGTGGTGATTGAGAAGGTGCCTGCCAAACTGGCTACTCAGGTGGCACAGGAACTGAAGATTCCGGTAATAGGTATCGGTGCCGGTGGCGGATGCGACGGACAGGTACTCGTCATCGACGACATGCTGGGCAAGACCAAGGGATTCAGTCCGAAGTTCCTCCGACGCTATGCCGACCTGAATGCTATCATGACAGATGCTATCGGACATTATATAGAAGATGTGAAGAATTGCGACTTCCCCAACGAGAAAGAACAGTATTGAAAAGACCCCGTAATGGGGCTTTTTCAAGTTATAAGTTAAAAGTTAAAAATTAAAAGTTGGGCGGCGGGGAGTGATATAATAAATGTGAGGAAGTTGCGTTTATATAAAGAAAGGAACTGATGGAACACGTTGAGAACAGCACAGAATATGCAGGACTGCAGGTGAATGCCGGTGTGGCACAGCCTTCAATCGTGAATCCGTATCTGAATCAGATGCGGAAGAGACGTCATAAACTATACGAACCACAGGAGTATATCGACGGAATACTGCAGGGAGACGTGTCGATGCTGGGACAGGCTATCACTCTCATCGAGAGTGTGCATCCCGACCATCAGGCTCTGGCACAGAAGGTTATCGAGGGCTGCCTACCCTACTCCGGCAATTCCATCAGAGTAGGTATCAGCGGTGTACCGGGTGCCGGAAAGAGTACGTCGATAGATGCGTTCGGAGTTCATCTGCTGGAACGCGACGGTGGCAAGTTGGCTGTTCTTGCCATTGACCCCTCGTCGGAAAAGACAAAGGGAAGTATTCTTGGCGACAAGACCCGCATGGAGAAACTGGCGGTGCATCCTAAGTCGTTCATCCGTCCTTCACCAACGGCAGGAAGTCTGGGTGGTGTGGCACGCAAGACACGTGAGAGCATCATCCTTTGCGAAGCTGCCGGATACAACAACATATTCGTTGAGACCGTAGGTGTGGGACAGAGTGAGACAGCCTGCCACTCGATGGTGGATTTCTTCCTCCTCATCCAACTGGCTGGTACGGGCGACGAACTGCAGGGTATCAAACGCGGTATCATGGAGATTGCCGACGGTATCGTGATAAACAAAGCTGACGGTGAGAACAAGGATAAGGCAGAACTGGCTGCGAGCCATTTCCGCAATGCCCTCCATCTGTTCCCGATGCCTGAAAGCGGTGTGATGCCCGAGGTGAAGTGCTACAGCGGATTCTACGAGATAGGTATTGACGGTGTGCTCGACATGATATTCGACTACATAGCAAAGGTGAAGGAAAGCGGCTATTTCCAGTATAAACGCAATGAGCAGTCGAAGTACTGGATGTACGAAAGCATAAACGAACAACTGAAGAACAGTTTCTATTTCAATACGAAACTGAAGGAGATGACGAAGGAGATGGAAGCCGATGTGCTGGGAGGAAAGATTACGTCGTTCGTAGCAGCAAAACGGTTGTTGGATGAATATTTTCAAATCATTGAACATTGAACATTAGAAGAGGCATAGCGATTGCGGCACTGATTGCAGGAGCAACGGCAGCGAGTGCTGAGAACGGTACCAACGGATATGAGTATCTGTCGGTACCTATTTCTGTGCATTCGGCTGCGCTTGGAGGTTTCAATGCAACCATTGCGGAGGATGACATCTCGCTGGTGTATGAAAATCCGGCTCTGCTCACTAATGTGTCGGACAAGACGCTGGGACTCGGTTTCACATCGTACATAGCAAAGACCACAAAACTCAGTGCGGCATGGGCTCAGGGACTGGGTGAGAGAGCCGTATGGAGTGCCAACGTGCAGTACCTGTCGTATGGTAGCATGAAGGAGACTGACGAGACGGGACAGGAGATTGGCAAACTGACGGCCTCGGACGTGTCGGTTCAGGGTTCGTTCGCATACATGCTCACCGACTACATAAGCGGTGGTGTGACGGCTAAGTTCATGTTCTCGAACTATGCCAGCTACAATGCCTTTGCCATGGGTGTGGACCTCGGACTCAACTACCTGAATACCGATGCCGGTACATCACTCTCTATCGTGGGACGTAACCTCGGTGGACAGATAAAGGCATTCTACGACAAACACGAAAAACTGCCCTTCGACCTCTGTCTCGGATTCTCTCAGGAACTGGCAAATGCTCCGCTCCGATTCAGTGTGACGTTGGACGACATAACTCATTGGAAAAATATCAATTTCATCCAGCATTTCATCTTCGGAGTCGATGTGTTCCCTTCGAAAAACGTATGGATAGCAGTCGGATATAACGTACGCCGACAGCACGAGATGAAGGTGCTCGATTCCTCTCACTGGGCTGGCTGGAGCATCGGTGGCGGTATCAATATCAAGAAGATAAAGGTAGGTGTGGCTTACGGAAAGTACCACATCGCTGCCAATTCGCTGCTCTGCAACCTCAGCTACAGCTTTTAGAAAGACCCCCTGAAATATGAATAAGATAGTAATTGCAATCGATGGTCATTCGTCGTGCGGAAAGAGCACGATGGCAAAACAGTTGGCAAGTACCATCGGATACGTATATGTTGATACAGGAGCTATGTACCGTGCCGTAACCCTTTATGCACTGAGACACGGAATGCTCAAAGACGGAAAGACAGACGAGACGGCATTGCGTCGCGACATAGAAGACGGAAAAGTAAGTGTCTCGTTCCGTTTCAATCAGCAGACCGGACGTCCCGACACCTACCTGTGCGGTGAACGTGTGGAAGACGAGATACGCCAAATGGAGGTATCGAACAACGTAAGTCCGATAGCTGCCCTACCCTTTGTGCGCTCGTTCCTCACCCAGCAACAAAAGGAGATGGGTAAGGACGGAGGTATCGTGATGGACGGCAGAGATATCGGTACGGCTGTATTCCCCAATGCCGAACTGAAGATATTCGTTACGGCTTCGGCTGAGGTAAGGGCACAACGCAGATACGACGAACTGATGCAGAAGGCAGAGGCTGACCCTTCGGCTCCGAAACCAGACTATGCCGAGGTGTTGAAGAACGTACAGGAGCGCGATTATATCGATTCGCATCGCGAAGTAAGTCCGCTGAAAAAAGCCGACGACGCACTTCTGCTCGACAATTCAAATCTGACACGTGAACAACAGAGCCAGTGGCTCATCGAACAATTCAAGAAAGTCACAGGTGAACATTGAGATTGATTCGGGTTCGGGATTCTGCTTCGGTGTGACTACAGCCATACGCAAAGCGGAGGAGGAACTGCAACAGAGCAGTTCGCTCTATTGTCTTGGTGACATAGTGCATAACGGCAGGGAGTGTGAACGTCTGCGCAGCATGGGACTAGTCACCGTAGAACACTCAAACCTCTCATCGCTTCATGACACGAAGATGCTGCTGCGTGCTCACGGTGAACCACCACAGACTTACAATACGGCTCGCAAACATAACATCACACTCATCGATGCCACATGTCCGGTTGTACTCAATCTGCAACGACGCATCAAGGCTGATTACGACTCCGATCCGGAACACCGCAGACAGATTGTAATCTTCGGAAAGCCAGGTCATGCCGAGGTAATCGGACTCGTAGGACAGACAGAAGGCAGGGCTATAGTAATAGAAGATATAAACGACGTTAAGAAACTGAATTTCAGTAAAGATATACAACTTTATTCTCAGACCACGAAGTCGCTTGAAGGTTTCCGCTCTATCGTCAATTACATCGAAAATCATATACAGGCACCGGCACAGTTCCACTACTTCGACACCATCTGTCGTCAGGTAGCCAACCGCATTCCGAACATCCGTTCGTTTGCTTCACGCCACAATGTCATTCTCTTCGTATGTGGCAAGAAAAGCAGTAACGGCAAAGTACTCTTTGGTGAGTGCCTTGCCGTCAATCCTAAATCTTATCTTATCGACAACCCTTCAGAAATCCAGTCCGAGTGGTTCGAAGGAGCAGAATCGGTGGGTATCTGCGGAGCCACCTCCACCCCGAAGTGGTTAATGGAGGACTGCCGCGATTTCATTACGAACCTGCTCTGACAGGCTGTCGTACGTATCTTCTTCCAGTGGGAGTATAGGTTTCAGGTACTCCACCGTCACCTTTGTTTTCTTTGGCGTCTTACTGCCTTTCGGCATAGCCTCGTATGCTCCGTTTATGGCTACAGGTACGATAGGTACGTTCAGTTCCTTGCTCAAGATGGCAAACATCTTCTTGAAACTGCCCAGTTTGCCTGTACGGGTTCGGGTACCCTCAGGGAACACAATCACGTTCTTACCCTGTTTCAGTACTTCACCCAGAGTCTGGATGCTTTCCTTCAGATTGTTCAGGTCGAGAACGATAACATTATTATGACTTGCCATGAAGGTAGCAAAACGGCTCTTCACGTGGTCTTGCTTTGCATAGAAGAACGAGTTCCTCACCTGTTCGCTGTTCATGAATGCCGTCACGAACATTCCGTCGAAGTAGCTCTGATGGTTCGGAGCCATGATGAACGGACTCTCGGGAATATGTTCCATGCCCTTGCCCTCAAGACTGAAATACATCTTGCTCAGCACTCTTGCCGTACCCACAATCATATTGGCTGTAACCCATGTCTTGGGCAGTACAGCCGATGATGTATCGGCTTTCAGTATGGCGCTCCAGTCAATCTTATCCACCTCGACGCGGGTCTTATAGTCGCATACGTACTCTGCCAACTGTCCCACCGTCTTGAACGTGGATATACGCTCTGCCGTCACCTTCAGTCCGAAGGTAAGTTCGATGAATGCCTGCAGACCTACGATGTCGAGTGAGTCGAGAGCCAGGTCTGTATCCAGACTGTAGTTATACTTCACAGCTACCTTCTTCTCCTCCTCGATATAATGCTTAATGATTCGGTACTCCTCGAATGTAGGTTCTACCTCATCCTCCTTCTTCGGAGCGGCATGACTGCCCGATTTCAGGAGTTCGGTAAGCTTGTATCTCTGCAGTTTCTCCATACGTGTACGAGGCAGTTCACCGCGATAGATATACAGACTCAGCACACGCTTATACGACTCTGTCGATTGGTTATACGGCTCGATGACCTCACGTTTCAGTGTTGTCTCCATCTCCTCGTCACTCTTATCCCGAGCCCACAGTTCGTTAGGAACGATTACGGCACACAGGCGGTCACCGTCCTGACATACACCTACCTCCTTCACCATATCCTCATAACCTTCAATCTTATATTCAATCTCCACAGGGTTGATATTCTTACCGTTAGACAATACGATAATCTCTTTCGTACGTCCCGTAATAAATATATGTCCCTCCTCGTCGGCATGAGCCACGTCACCCGTGTGGATATATCCTTCATCGTCTATCACGTCGGCAGTCTCCTCGGGACGGTTATAATAACCCATCATCAGGTTCGGTCCCTTGGCACAGAGTTCGCCGTTCACATACTTCACCTGTACCGAAGGCATTGCCTTTCCCACACTTCCCGGAACCAGTTCGCCGGGACGAGTGAACGAAATCATTGGTGACATTTCAGTCATTCCATAACCGTCGAGAAGGTCCAGTCCGAGTGTCTTCATTCCCGAAGCGACCTCCTTTGGCAGTGCTGCTCCACCGTTCACACAGAACTGCAGTTTTCCACCCAGTTTCTGGTGCACTGCCTTGAACACCTTACGTGAGAGAGACGGATTATTGGCTTTCTCACAAATCCAGAACAACAGACGTGCAATGGGCGAAGCATCAATCTTTGCCTTCACTCCGTTGAAGATGGTCTGCCACAGTCGCGGCACACCCACGATGATATGCACATCACCGGTCTGTAATGTCGCCATGATGTCCGGTCCCGTCATCGACGGACAGATAGTGACACCGGCCCCGTTCATCATCGGAGCAATGACAGTACCCATCAGTGGCAGGATGTGGTGGAGCGGCAACAGTACCAGACTCCTCACCTCCGGTCCGTAGATATGCACTTCCTCCGATACCGCACGTACATTAGCTATTATATTTCCGAACGAAAGCATCACACCCTTCGGGGTACCCGTGGTTCCGGACGTATAAACAATCAGTGCCATATCGGCGATATCCTTGTAGTACAGACGGTCAAAACCCTCAGTAACTTCTTTATCGGCAACGTTCTTGCTCTCGCCTGACTCATAGTCGTCAATCACCATCAGTTTCACCTTCGCCCCACTCTGTTCGATGGCTTTGCTCATCACGTCAACCTTCTTTTTCGATGCCCATACGTACTCCGGGGTGCAGTCCTTCAGGATATACTCCACGTCTGCCACTGTCGACATCACATCTACAGGTACAGGTACTCCGCCCAGCATCCATGTCGAATACAAGGCATAAATCCACCCTTCACGGTTCTCGCTGAAGATGACTGTTTTGGTTCCGCGTTCCTGCTTTGACACATTGGCAAAATCCTGAATCTTTGCCAACATATCTGTAAAACTGATGCGTTTATCACCTGCAATAATTGCAGTTCTGCTGAAGTCGTGTATCATAACAATACTTAAATTTTGTGCGAAGATACAAACCATTGTTGTAAAAAACAAAATTGTTCGTATATTTGCACCGAAACAAACGAAAATTCATTTTTCATACCATGCAAACAGTAAGACTTACGACATGCAACACCTCATACGAGGCACATATAATAAAAGGTAAGCTCGAGTCAGAAGGCATTCCTTCGATACTCACCAACGAGAATATGTCAAACCTCTACAGCGGACTCATCTCCGCCTTCTCCGGTGTCGATATTCTAGTCAACGAAAACGACCTCGAACGCGCAAAAGAAATTTTAAAAATATGAGAAATTTATTTTTTATCCTACTCATGCTCCTCAGCCTCACGGCTGTAGCTCAGAATGCCGACAAACTCTACGAACAGGGTAAGGCACTCTACGACAAAGAGAAATACGACGAAGCAGTTCTGAAACTCCGTCCCGCAGCCGAACAGGGACACAAGAAAGCCCAGTATCGCATGGGACGCCTCTACTCCAAAGGGCGTGGTGTACCGAAGGATCATGCCAAGGCTGTCTATTGGTACGAGAAGGCAGCTGCCCAGGGACATGCCAAGTCCATGTACCGTCTTGCCAAGTGTTATTACAAAGCAAACGGAGTGCAGCAGGACGTAGCAAAAGCCAAGTCTCTGCTCTTGAAAGCAGTCGGCGACAAAAAGAATGGCAAGGACATTCTCTACGACCTCAAAAAAGATGCAAAAAGTGGTGACGATGACGCAAAGGCACTCCTTAAATTGATAGGAAAAGGCTAAAAAACGTCCACATTTCATTTTTTTTCAATTTTTCTTTGGAAAATAAATGCAAAAAAACTACTTTTGTCAATTGAATATCTGAAACCCACAAACAATTCTATTTATAAACAACATTTTTAACTATTAGACTATGGCTCAAAAAAGAGTTTACACCTTCGGTAACGGACAGGCTGAAGGTAACGCATCAATGCGTGAAGCACTTGGTGGCAAGGGAGCTAACCTTGCCGAAATGAACCTTATCGGTGTACCAGTGCCTCCAGGTTTCACAATCACAACAGACTGTTGTAACGAATACTACGAAGTAGGTGAAGAGAAAATCAAGGAACTTCTCCAGGACGAAGTAAATGCAGCAGTAGCTCACACAGAAGCTCTGATGAACTGCAAGTTCGGCGACGTCAACAACCCACTCCTCGTCAGTGTACGTTCCGGTGCACGTGCATCAATGCCTGGTATGATGGACACCATCCTCAACCTCGGACTCAACGACGAAGTGGCTGAAGGTATGGTTCGCAAGACCAACAACCCACACTTCGTTTACGACTCTTATCGCCGTTTCGTACAGATGTATGGCGACGTCGTTATGGGACTCAAGCCAGTCAACAAGGAAGACATTGACCCATTCGAGGCCATCATCGAAAAAGTAAAGGAAGAACAGGGAGTAACACTCGACAAGGACCTCTCTGTTGAATCTCTCAAGAAACTCGTTCAGCTCTTCAAGAAAGCAATCAAGGAGCAGACAGGTCAGGAATTCCCAACTGACCCGATCGTACAGCTTTGGGGCGCTATCTGCGCTGTATTCCGCAGCTGGATGAACGAGCGTGCTATCCTCTATCGTAAGATGGAAGGTATTCCAGACGAATGGGGTACTGCTGTATCAGTAATGGCAATGGTATTCGGTAACATGGGCGACAGCTCAGCTACAGGTGTTTGCTTCTCACGCGACGCCGGCAACGGTGAGAACCTCTTCAACGGAGAATACCTCATCAACGCACAGGGTGAAGACGTAGTAGCAGGTATCCGCACACCACAGCAGATTACCAAGATCGGTTCACAGCGCTGGGCAGAGCGTGCAGGCATCTCTGAGGCTGAACGCGCTTCTAAGTATCCTTCAATGGAAGAAGCAATGCCAGCTCTCTACGCTGAACTCAACTCTATCCAGGACAAGCTCGAAAAGCACTACAAGGACATGCAGGATATGGAGTTCACCGTTCAGGAAGGCAAACTCTGGTTCCTCCAGACTCGTAACGGTAAGCGTACAGGTACTGCAATGGTTAAGATTGCTATGGATCTCGTTCGCGAAGGACTCATCGACGAGAAGACAGCCATCATGCGCTGCGAACCACAGAAACTCGACGAACTCCTTCACCCGGTATTCGACAAGGACGCTATCAAGAAGGCAAAGGTTATCACTCAGGGTCTTCCAGCATCTCCAGGTGCAGCATGCGGTCAGATCGTATTCCACGCTGACGATGCACAGGAATGGCATGCTAACGGTCACAAGGTAATCATGGTTCGTATCGAAACATCTCCTGAAGACCTCGCAGGTATGGCATCAGCTGAAGGTATCCTCACAGCTCGTGGTGGTATGACCTCTCACGCAGCCGTCGTTGCCCGTGGTATGGGTAAGTGCTGTGTATCAGGTGCAGGTGCCATCGCAGTTGACTACAAGGCTAAGACAGTAGAAATCGAAGGCGTAGTTTACAAAGAAGGCGACTACATCTCACTCAACGGTTCTACAGGTCAGGTTTACGCAGGCGAAGTACCAACAAAGGCAGCTGAACTCTCAGGCGACTTCAAGGCACTCATGGACCTCTGCGACAAGTACACCAAACTGCAGGTACGTACCAATGCCGACACTCCACACGATGCAGAGGTTGCACGTGCATTCGGAGCTAAGGGTATCGGTCTGACACGTACAGAACACATGTTCTTCGACGATCAGAAGATTATCGCAATGCGCGAAATGATTCTCTCTGAGACAGTTGAAGGTCGTGAGAAAGCGCTCGCTAAACTCCTCCCATACCAGAAGGCAGACTTCTACGGAATCCTCAAGGCAATGGACGGACTCCATGTTAACATCCGTCTGCTCGACCCACCACTCCACGAGTTCGTACCACACGATCTCAAGGGTCAGGAAATCATGGCAAAGGAAATGGGCGTTGACATCAAGGTTATCCAGCAGCGCGTTGCATCACTTGCAGAGAACAACCCAATGCTCGGTCACCGTGGTTGCCGTCTCGGTATCACCTTCCCGGAAATCACAGCTATGCAGACTCGCGCCATCCTCGGTGCAGCATGCCAGCTCAAGAAGGAAGGTTTCGATCCACATCCTGAAATCATGGTTCCACTCATCGGTATCCTCTACGAGCTCAAGCAGCAGAAGGAAATCATCCAGAAGGTTGCTAAGGAAGTATTCGCTGAGGAAGGCATCGAGATACCATTCGAAATCGGTACAATGATTGAGATTCCACGTGCAGCCCTCACAGCCGACCGCATCGCTACTGAGGCAGAGTACTTCTCATTCGGTACAAACGACCTCACACAGATGACCTTCGGTTACTCACGCGACGACATCGCATCGTTCCTCCCTGCATATCTCGACAAGAAGATTCTTAAGGTTGACCCATTCCAGGTTCTCGACCAGAAGGGTGTTGGTCAGCTCATCAAGATGGCAGTCGAGAAGGGTCGTGCCGTACGTCCGGGACTCCGCACAGGTATCTGTGGTGAGCACGGAGGTGAACCATCATCAGTTAAGTTCTGCGCTAAGATCGGCATGGACTACGCATCTTGTTCACCATTCCGCGTACCAATCGCACGCCTTGCAGCCGCCCAGGCAGCCGTAGAGGAGTAATCATCACTCTCACAATAATGAAAGGGACCTGTCCGCTTGGGCAGGTCCCTTTTTGTATCTCCAAGTTTCTACTAAAAGCAGTGTTCATATCGGAATAAACCATGATAATATTGTGTATCTTATCGGAATTCAACAAAAATAATACTGC
>CACYGK010000050.1 GCA_902774005.1 uncultured Bacteroidales bacterium
CGAGAACGTGCGCCGCTGGTGGCCTTTCCTGCGCGACCGTCGCATCGACCAATACTCCGACCTTCTTCGTCGATTTGCCGACTAAGGAAAAAGAAAGAAAGAAGAAATACTTAACATACTACTAACATTAACAAAAACCAAAAACATGAAAAGAACATTTTCCCTCTCTGCACTCGCTTGCTGAATAATGATGTTACTCGCCAGTTGTGCAGGTTCAGCTATCAAGATGGCTGCGGACGGACTTGACAGTTCGTGTCCGAAACAGATTAACGAATTTGTCACAATGGACAATGTGTCGTACAATAACCAGGTGATGACCATCAATTACAGCATTGACGATAACGTTGTTTCTATCGACTCACTCAATTCGGTACTCGACGTAATAAAGAACACAGTGATGCTACGCCTGCAGAACGACAACGAGATGAAGGAGTTCATTCAGGTATGCTCTGAAACAGGAGCCGTAATCAACAACATTTACACCGGTAGTAATTCGGGCAAGACTTTAGAGATACTGATAAATGCTGAGGACATTCAGCAGATTCTCAATGGCACCGTCACTCCAAGCGAAGTAGTAGAAAACGCTGTTGAAAAGGATGTGGAAGAGGCAGCCGAGGACATCATGGAGAAGAGTGAAAAAATCATCGACGATGCTGTAAAGGCTACCGAAGTAGAATCACAGAACAAGGAATAGTTCCTACACATTATATATAATAAGAGGAGAGCCCTACACCGATGGTGTGGGGCTCTCTCTTTTTGTTTTCTTCCCTACTCCATGCCTCCCTCAATCAGGGAGGAGCAAGGAGCGGTGGTCAGTCTGTTATTCTTCGTTGAGAATCTTCATGAGTTCGATACAAGACTTAGCTACGTTGGTACCAGGACCGAAGATTGCTGCAACACCTGCCTTGTAGAGGAAGTCTCGATTACCTGCGGAATGAGGGTCTTATGACCTGCCGCAAGTGAACTTACTCCGAGTACGTCGACGTCGTTTTCTACTGCCTGACGAGCTGCCTCGGCTGGAGTCTGGAAGAGTGGTCCCATATCGACGTCCATACCGCAGTCGGCATATCCTGTTGCTACTACTTTGGCTCCGCGGTCGTGTCCGTCCTGTCCCATCTTGGCTATCATGATACGAGGGCGACGTCCGTTAGCCTGTGCAAATCGCTCTGTGGCACGACAAGCTTCTTCGAATATCTTGTCGTTTCTTGATTCTGAACTGTACACGTTGCTAATGGTTCTGATGATTGCTTTGTAACGACCAACAACTGCTTCGCAAGCGTCGGATATTTCGCCGAGTGTACAGCGGAGTCCGGCAGCCTTGACTGCGAGGTCGAGGAGGTTGTTCTCTGATTTCTTTCCGTCTTGGAATTCCTGTACACACTTGGTGATTTCAGCAAGTGCAGCCTTGCATGCTGCCTCGTCGCGGTTGGCACGCAGTTCCTTGAGTGCGGCTTCCTGCTGGAGGCGTACGGCTGTATTGTCAATTTCAAGGATGTCGATTGGATCTTCGTGTTCGAGACGGTATTTGTTGGTACCGACGATGGTCTGTGTACCAGAGTCGATACGAGCCTGAGTGCGGGCTGCAGCCTCTTCGATACGCATCTTTGGCAGACCTGTCTCGATGGCTTTTGCCATACCGCCGAGTTTCTCGATTTCCTGGATGTGTTCCCAAGCCTTGTGTACGAGCTCGTTGGTGAGTGTCTCTACGTAGTATGAACCTGCCCATGGGTCAATCTGCTTGCAGACCTTAGTCTCGTTCTGGATGTAGATCTGAGTGTTACGAGCGATACGAGCCGAGAAGTCGGTAGGCAGTGCGATAGCCTCGTCGAGTGCGTTGGTGTGGAGCGACTGAGTGTGACCCAATACTGCTGCCATAGCCTCGATACAGGTGCGTCCTACGTTGTTGAATGGGTCTTGCTCGGTGAGTGACCATCCTGATGTCTGTGAGTGGGTACGGAGAGCAAGTGATTTCGGATTCTTAGCTCCGAACGACTTAACTATCTTTGCCCAGAGCAGACGTCCGGCACGCATCTTTGCAATCTCCATAAAGTGGTTCATACCGATTGCCCAGAAGAAAGAGAGACGTGGCGCAAAAGCATCGACGTCGATTCCTGCGTTAACACCGGTACGGAGGTAGTCCATACCGTCAGCAAGAGTATAAGCCAACTCGATGTCAGCTGTAGCACCTGCTTCCTGCATGTGGTAGCCTGAGATAGAGATAGAGTTGAACTTAGGCATGTTCTGCGATGTGTACTCGAAGATATCAGCGATAATCTTCATTGAGAATGCAGGTGGGTAGATATATGTGTTACGCACCATGAACTCCTTGAGGATATCGTTCTGGATAGTACCAGCCATCTCTTCGAGCTTGGCTCCCTGCTCGAGTCCTGCATTGATATAGAAAGCAAGAATTGGGAGCACACCGCCGTTCATAGTCATGGAAACAGACATCTTATTGAGCGGAATACCTGCGAAGAGCACCTTCATGTTCTCGAGTGAGCAGATGGATACACCTGCCTTACCTACGTCACCTACTACACGCTCGTTATCGGGGTCGTAACCACGGTGAGTAGGGAGGTCGAATGCTACTGAGAGTCCTTTCTGTCCACTGGCGAGGTTACGACGATAGAAAGCGTTTGACTCCTCTGCCGTTGAGAAACCTGCGTACTGACGGATAGTCCACGGACGGAACGGGTACATCATTGAGTAAGGACCACGGAGGTAAGGAGGAATACCGGCTGCGAAGTCGAGGTGTTCCATGCCTTCGAGGTCTTCTTTTGTATATACTGGCTGAATGTCTATCTGCTCGGGGGTGCGCCACGAAGCACTTATTCCATTCTCTTTCTGCCATTGCTGGCCATTCTTCTGCTGAATGCCGGCATAAATGTCTATGTTGTTAAATTGCTTGCGTGCCATAATCAGATACCGAGTTTAGCGTTGTACTCACGGAGAGTTTCGAGCTGGTTAGACTTAACGTTAATGAAATTCTCTATGCCTGCTGCCTTGAGGTCGTCGCTGCAAGCCGGAGCACCAGCTACGACATACATAGCACGTCCAGCGAGGTACTGGAATGCTGGGATGGCATATTCTGCATATTCATCGTCACTTGAACAAATGACTACGATGTCGGCATCGGCAGCAAGTGCAGCATCTACACCTTCCTCTACGGTCTTGAAACCGAGGTTGTCAATCACCTTGTAGCCTGCTGCTGCGAGGAAGTTGCACGAGAACTGTGCACGAGCCTGACGCATGGCGAGGTTACCGATGGTGAGCATGAATGCAACAGGCTGCTTCTTAGCACCTTCAGTCTGCAGACGGAGGGTTTCAAAGTCGCTTGCCATACGCTGGCTGTTGAGACGAGCGATGTCACCCTGGTCGCCGCACTTGCAGCAGCACTCTACAGGACGCTTGCCGTCAGATACTTCGGTGAAGTTCGGGAACTGGTTGGTTCCGAGGATGAACTCCTTACGCTTAGCTGCATCGGCATGACGCTTCTTGTTGCTTTCGTTTACAGCGTTCTGGATATTTCCGGCGAGAGCCTCAGCAAGGAAACCACCTGCCTCTTCTACTGCGAGGAAGAGTTTCCAACCCTCCTGAGCAATAGCGTCGGTGAGGTGTTCGATGGTATATGAACCACCAGCCACGTCAACGAGTTTGTCGAAGTGAGCCTCTTCCTTGAGCAGGAGTTGCTGGTTGCGTGCTATACGCTCTGCAAACTCTGTCGGAGTCTCGTATGGAGTATCGAACGGAGTAACGATGATACTGTCAACGTTGGCAAGTGCAGCCGACATAGCTTCGGTCTGCGAACGGAGCAGGTTGACATATGAGTCGAAGATAGTCTGATTGTACTCGGAAGTGATAGCAAGTACATGCATCTTACAAGCACAATCACACTTAGGTTCAAACTGCTTCACGATCTGTGCCCAGAGCAGACGAGCTGCACGGAACTTGGCAATCTCCATGAAGTAGTTATCGCTGACACCCATGTTGAATTTGATGCGACATGCAGCCTCATCAGCACTAAGTCCAGCCTCGGTGAGGAGGTTGAGATATTCAGCACCCCAAGCGAGAGCATAGCCGAGTTCCTGATAGATATAAGCACCAGAGTTATTCAGCAGTACTGAATTGATATTGATGCACTTATACTGAGGAAGTTCCTTTAATGCTTCAATAAGTGTCTTTGCCTGAGCGATAACAGCAGAAGTATCCTTACCCTTAGTCAGAATCTTTGAAATCGGGTCGAAATTGATAGAACCCTTGAGTTCTGCGAGTGGATATTTTTTCTCCTTGAAATACTCTACAAGCACCTGAGCCAGTTCGACACAGTGGCGCTGGCAAGTAGTGAAGTTTAGTTCGACATACTGAGGAAGTATGCCTTCGAGCAGGGTTGCAACATACTGGCGGCTTACCTGATCGCCCGGAATCTTAAATCCGAGTGAGTCAACACCCTTGTTGAGGATGTCGAGTGCCTTGGCATTAGCCTGCTTCGGGTCAGCATCGAAAACGTCCTGACGCACGAACCAGATGTTGTTGTCGGTCTTGTTACCACGAACGAATGGGAATTCGCCCGGCAGGGAATCGACAGCCTTCAGGTCCTTAAGGTCTTCACGACGGTAGAAAGGCTGCACGTTGAATCCTTCGTTGGTTCTCCAAACCATCTTCTTCTGAAAGTCAGCACCCTTGAGGTCAACCTCAATCTTTGCCAACCACTCCTCGGTGGTAGGTGCCTGAAACTCAGAGAAAAGTTTTTCCTTGATGTTAGCCATAAAATATCATTTATTGTTGTTGAAAAAAGTAGGTTGTTTTATTAAGAGTCGAAACGTTCGCCCAGCAACTCTTTGATGAGGGGTATGAGTGTTTTCTTCACCACCTTCTCGTTGAGCTGATGCTCACCCTCGAAACGGATGGCATGCGGGTAGTATTTCTTGAAGAGGTCATAGGTATGGATGATGGGGTCGTTGATACCGAAGAGTCCGTAACAGTTTTCAAGGTCGAAGGGAGTGATACCCTTGAACTGCTGGCGCTCCATCTGATTGAAGTGCTGGATGATATCCTTTGTGATGCGGAACTCCTTCTGGTTGTCCTTTCGTCCGTTATGAAACTTATATGTTCCCGTCTTGAGCACGCTGCTGTTGGTTGACATGTTGAAAGCTGGATTAACACATATCCGTAGGAATCCGCGCATCTGCTGGACATACATGCCTCCCATACTGGTACCGACGATGATGTCGGGCTTTTCCTCCTCACAGAGCTGTTTGAGCATGGGTAGAGCCTCGATGGGGTCAACAGGAATGTCGGGGGCTATGACTGTAGCCTGAGGCAGGAGGTTGCGCAGCAGTTCGACTGTGCCACTGGCTCCCGACGAAGCGAATCCATGGAAATATATCAGTTTCATGTGTATTGTGTCTTCAAAGTTAATCGCCGAAACGGCTATAGATGACGTTCAGTCCTGTATTCCTTACGAGACGAGCCTGGTTGAAGCTGAAGTCGTGATTCAGTTTCACGAGTTTCTTTGACGTGTCGTAAGTAGCCTCGACCGGTATGAGCAGCACCTTGTTATAGTTTTCCGATGCCTTACCTTCCTTCTTCTCCCTGAGACAGGTCGATATGAGTCGTGCTATGTTGGAATACGTATAGGTATTGCCGCTGGCTGAGAACGTCGTAATGAAGGACGTATTGTCATTGGCTACCGAGTATTTCTCGAAAAAGCCGTTCTTGAACTCGTCGTAGCGCACCATGAGCAGCGTCGATGGAATACCCAGTTTGAAAGCCTCGTGGGTGGCATCATTAAAACGGGTAAACGTGATTGAAGCCGAGTTGATAGTGTCGTTGGCAGAGAGTTGGTCGATAGGCAAAGTCACGAGTGTGAATATACCAGCCGGACTCTTCACGTACGAGCAGTTGGGGTCGGAAGCCAGTCCTGACAGGTCGGACGTGTCGAAGTTAGTCACCTCAACAACCTCTTCAGTCGATGACATGAGAGTCACACCCGTAGTCTCCCTTCCAAGTGACTCGTCATAGTATGTGTAGTTAATACGGATCTGAGTGATGTAAATATATGCAACGGCACCTTCGCCATATTCGAGTTTGAAGTAGAGACCCTTGCTGCATGGCAGTCCGCTGTGGAGCCATCTGTAAGTACTTGAGAACTGCGTCTTATCAGCTTTGTATGCATCATATATCTGTTGTCCCACGGTACGTGGCAACTGAATACGTATATGGCGCACATAATCGCTTGAATTACGTTCGCTTGAGTCGATGATACGGTCTGAGAGGGTAAACCACTTTGAAGCCAGGGGGGCTGCCGTCGGATCGTAGTACTGAGTAGGATCGATGTTGGTATAATATACGGCATCGGGATCGAGGTCGTTCGTAAGGTCATATACGCTTACCTTGAACGTAGCAAGTGAATCGCCTATGAAGTTTTCGATATAGAGACGCACGTCAATACTGGTCACGTATTCGTCCTTGATTGAAGATGGGAAGAGGTTTCCCTGCGACTCAGTAACGTGGTATTGTGCTATGAAGTCGGCTGATACGGTCGATTTGGTCTCAGGGTCGGTAAACCGTCCCAGATAGGATTTGGACGTACGGGCAAGTATCGGATCGGTCACCCTATACGATTCCGTAGGCACGCTGTAACTGTTGTAGAACACCTTCAGCGTGTCGGAAGCAGGCATCATATCCACTCCGAGAGTCTTCGTATTGTCAGTACACGCAAAGACCAGAATAGCAGAAAAAATGACGGTTAAAAATTCAATTATTCTTGAAGTTCGTTTCATATCAACACAAAATGAATTCATTTAGGCGCCAGGTCCTTAACCATTAACCCTTAACCATTAACCCTTATCACTCCCCCATCACCTTGTCGTAGAACTGGCTGTATGCCTCTTCGAACGTATCGCCCTGATAGCCGAGTACAGGTATTCCCAGACTCTCAGCATATTTCGCGATTGAAGGGTCAACACCGGCATCGTCGAGTATGATACCGTCGGAATACTTGGTTGCCATCTTCATCAGTTCGACATGGGTAAAGTCCTCAGTAGCAATATCGCTAAGGTCTTTGGAAGTGATATCCTTGAATGCAACACAGTTGAGGGTATTCTTTACAAACTTGGTAGCCTTGCCCGGTGATGAAACCGAATATACCACCTTCACGTCGGTAAACGACGGCTCATGCTGGTATGCTTTCTTGATGTAGAGCGGAGCAAATGCCGGCATCCATCCCGAACAATGAATTACATCGGGTATCCAGCGCAGTTTCTTTACTGTCTCCAATACGCCACGTGCAAAGAATATGGCACGTTCGCCATTGTCGTCATATTCAGCTCCGTCCGGATCAAGTGCCATCTGACGACGTGAAAAGTAGTCGTCGTTATCAATAAAATACACCTGAAGACGAGTCTGCACAACCGAAGCCACCTTAATGATAAGTGGACGGTCGGTCTCGTCAACAATGATGTTCATACCAGACAATCGTATTACCTCATGCAACTGATTGCGCCTTTCGTTGATCATACCCCATTTCGGAGTAAAGATTCTGATTTCGTGTCCGCCTTCCTGTATCTGCCTGGGCAACTCCAAACCCATATTCGCATCGGCCGTCTCCGGCACAAACGGGGACATCTCGGTGTTAATAAACAAAATTTTGTTTGCTTTCATAAACGGTTTTCTTCTTCATTCTTTTTTCACAGCGACAGGCTCACAACCCTTGCACGAAAAAACTTTTGCAAAGATATAAAAAAATTCCCGCAAATTGACAAGCATTTATGGACATTTAATAAAAAATCTGTGATTTTCGGACTTTTTAATAAGCTAATTCAAACAAAAATCTCTCCGTATGTTTCATTTTCGTCGCCAAAAGTCTAACTTTGTGCATCGTTTCAAACAGACCCTCATTCATGACAACACCCCCGTTGAAGTTATACAGAGCGTCGGCAGGCAGTGGAAAGACCTTCACCCTGGCTGTGGAGTATATCATCCTGCTCATTGCCGACCCTACTGCCTACCGTCACATCCTGGCTGTCACCTTTACCAATAAGGCCACAGCCGAGATGAAGTCGCGCATACTGACCACACTCGAGGGACTGCGCGACTCCGACCCCGATACGGCAGCTTACTTCGACAAGATTCGCCAGTCGGAGGAGGTGAAGGCTCTGAACATATCCGACACCGAACTGCGACGACGTGCCGGCATAGCCCTTCACAACCTGTCGCACGACTACAGCCGTTTCCATATCGAGACCATCGACTCGTTCTTTATCTCTGTCATCAAGGACCTGGCACGCGAACTCAACCTGCCGGCAAACCTGAATATCGACCTCGATACCGACGACGTACTGAGTGAGGCAGTCGATAACCTCATCGACAATGCCGGGGAGGACCGGAACACCTTCGAGAGTCTGAAACAGTTCATACGTGAGAAAATCAACGACGGCAAGAACTGGAAACTGGACGACGAGATAAAGAAATTCGGCAAGAATATCTTCAACGAGAAGTACCTCGACAGCTATCCCCTTCTCAAGGATAAGATGAGCAACAGCAGCTTCATGCAGAAGTACAAAACAGGACTTCTGAGTCTTCGAAGAGCATGCATGGAGCAGTTACAAAGTCAAGGAAAACAGCTTTTGCAGATATGTGACAATCACGAATTTAGCGTCGATAACTTCAAGTATAAGGAGAAGGGTGTATATGGTTACTTCATGAAGCTTGCCGACCTCACCCCGTCGTCTGTTTCCCTACCCGCTGTCAACTCCTACACGACAAAATGTCTGGACTCTGCCGAGGAGTGGAACAAGAACGATGTGGAGGTTCAGGCTCTGGCAGAGACGACACTTCTTCCTCTGCTTCGCAAAACTGTCAGGATGCAAGAGGAATCTACCGAAACAGTCAATACGGTCAATGCCATAATACGTCATCTGAACTACCTCCAACTGCTGACCACGATAAGCAAGGAGATAGACCATCTGAACCTTGATGCCGACCGCTTCCTGCTGGCAAACTCTGCCTATTTCCTTCAGCAGATGATCGACCGTTCGAGCGTACCGTTCATCTACGAAAAGAGCGGAGCACGCTTCACTCATATCATGATTGACGAGTTTCAGGACACGTCCGACCTTCAATGGAGCAATTTCCTCCCCCTGCTAAGCAACTGTCTCGACTCCAACGAGGGTTGTCTCATCGTGGGTGACGTAAAACAGAGTATCTACCGTTTCCGCAACAGCAACTGGAATATCCTCAACACTCTGGATGAGAATCCTCTGCTTCTCGGCAAGGTGAACACCCCGCCACCGCTCAATACGAACCGGAGAAGTCTGGGCAACGTCATTGCGTTCAATAACGATTTCTTCCGCGAGGCTGTAAACCAACTTAACCTCGATTACAAGGCTACTCACGCCAATCTGGACTGCACTCAGCTGCTCAAGGCATATGGTGATGTCGAACAGGGAATGAAGCCCGAGGTAGAGGGTACAGGATATGTACATATCAATTTTCTTGAGAAAGATGCTGTCGATGCTGAACTCAGTTACGAGGAACGCACCCTCCATCTGCTGATAGCACATATCAACTCGCTACTCTCACAGGGCATCGAACAGAAGGACATCACCATCCTGCTGCGCTTCAACCGTTACATACCTATGATTAGTCAGTTCTTCTCGGAGTATGCACCCAAACTGCAACTCATCTCCGACGAGGCATACCAACTGACTGCATCGCCGTCAGTCAACATCATCATAGCAACCCTACGGTATCTCACCGACCCCGACGACAAACTGACGCTCCTACGTCTGCTGGCATACACTACCGATGTACCCTACTCCACTTTGCTACTCAGTTCTCTCGACGAACTCAAAACCATGCTGCCCACCAAGATACGCGAGGAGTCAGATTCCCTTCCATGTATGCCGGTAAAAGACCTGATTGAAACCATTCACAATACTTTCCATTTGGAGCAAATCAAGGATCAGGACGCCTATCTGTTCTATTTCCACGACCAACTGGCAGCATTCCTCGACGACAAACATAACGACATCGTCAGTCTGCTCACCTACTGGGATGAAACCCTTTCAACCAAGACCATTCCAGGCAACAGTTCGGCGGACGGCATACGCATCATGTCCATCCACAAATCAAAGGGACTGGAGTTCAATACCGTCATCATCCCGTTCTGCGACTGGCAGACAACAGGCAAACCGACCGACCTCATGTGGTGCCGCCCCGTCTCGTCACCATACGACCAGATGCCTATTATCCCCGTCAATTATATAAAAGATGTGTCGGAAAGCATCTTCCGCTCTGAATACGACGAAGAGACTCTGCGCAACAACGTCGACAACCTCAACCTGCTATACGTGGCTTTCACACGTGCCAAGAACAACCTCTTCATCATGACGAGGGAAAAGGACGAAAGCAAGAACCGTAAGAACGACGCGGACACCATCAGCGACATAAGCATGCTGATAAACAGGACTCTGAAACCCGAGAAGGATGAATACACACGAGGTACGCTAGTCGTTTCCTCAAAACAGGAAGAGAAGAAGGACGACTCTCTTGTACAGGTACGCTTCTCTACCGGCAGCAGCCTTCCAGAGTTCCGGCAGTCGAACCGTTCGAAGGACTTCATGGCTCAGCTCAGCGACGAAGAAGAGGAGCAACCTGCTACACGTACCGACTTCATCGACAAGGGACTGCTCTATCATAACATACTGGAGAATATCAACACCCTTGCCGATGTCGACCGCATCATCGACAAGATGTACATGGAGGGTGTTTTCAGTAGCGAGGAGGAACGTCAAGAGGCACGTCAGCATATCAGCGAGGCTCTGTCCGACCCCGTCTGTGCCCGCTGGTTCCAACCCGACTGGACCGTAGTCAGCGAACGCACGATATTCATACCCCAGGGTACGGAATGGATTGAACGGCGTCCCGACCGCGTCGTCATGTCTTCCACCGAGACCATCGTAATCGATTATAAGACGGGAGTCGAACGCAAGTCGCATCTGGGTCAGGTAAACCTTTACGTCGATTATCTCCGTCAGATGGGTTACCCCGACGTCAAGGGTTATGTGTGGTATATAATGGATAAAAAGGTCGTAAAGGTTTAATTCAAGATGAGAACCAAGAATACAACAGAGAAAATCATAATGGGAGTCGACCCGGGTACCAACCTCATGGGTTATGCCCTGCTGCGGGTGATAGGCAACAAAGCCGAACTCATCGTCATGGGTGTCATCAAACTGCAACGCTACGAGAGTCACTACCTGCGTCTGGGTAAAATCTACGAACGCATCACCAGCATCATCGACACTTACCATCCCGACGAACTGGCTATCGAGGCACCCTTCTACGGAAAGAACGTGCAGAGCATGCTCAAACTGGGCAGAGCTCAGGGTGTAGCCATCACGGCTGCCATCATGCGCGACATACCCATTACTGAGTATGAGCCCCGCAAGATAAAGATTGCTGTCACCGGTGTCGGTTCTGCTTCGAAAGAACAGGTGGCAGGCATGATGCAGCGCCTGCTCCATATTCCGCAGGAGGAAATGGACGTCCAGTTTGACGCCACAGATGCCCTTGCAGCCGCTTACTGTCACTTCGTACAGATGGGCACCCCCACCGTCGAGCACCACTACTCCTCGTGGAAAGACTACGTCACAAAGACTCAGGGAAAGAAGAAAGGCGACACATAGTCAAATACCCACTTTTGAGGATTGTAGCTGAACAGTAAAATGCCCTATCTTTGCATGTCAAAAAAATTCTAAAGAGACTTCCGATGAAACGAATGAAATTATATGAGGCCGACGACAAGATGATAGACCTCATCAGCGACAACTACAGCATGCTGCAGGGACTGAGTGCCTTTGGCATCCGCCTCGGTTTCGGCGACAAGACCGTAAGCGAGATATGCGAGCAGCAGGGTGTCGATTGCTACACTTTCCTCACCGTGGTTAATTTCCTCATCAACGGATACGCACCCAAGGAGATAGACGGAAAAGTGTCTGTCTCGACCCTTCTCAACTACCTGCGTGCCTCCCACCGCTATTTCCTCGACTATCAGCTGCCTGCCATCCGCAAGAAACTGGAAGAGACACTCTCCAAGGACAACAACCTTGACATCCTTATCCTGAAACTCTACGACAGTTACGCCAACGACATACGCAAACACATGAAGTACGAGGACAAGACCCTCTTTCCTTACGTCGAGGCATTGCTCCGAGGCGAACGTCCGTCCGACTACAACGTGGAAATCTTCGCAAAACACCATAGCGACACGACAGGTAAGTTTCACGAACTGAAAAACATCATCATCAAATACCTGCCTCACGACGGACTGACCAACAACCAACTGACAGCCACACTCTACGACATGTATAATAATGAGGAATGGCTCAGCAACCACAGCAACGTCGAAGAACTCCTTTTCGTACCTGCCATACGCTCCATGGAACAGAACATGCACGACGACAACGTATCGGCACGCATCTCCAGTCTGATACGCAGGGCAGAAAACAACGAACCCATCTCCGAACGCGAAAAGGAAATCATCGTCTGCCTCGTCCAGGGACTGTCAAACAAAGAGATTGCCAACCGGCTCTACATCTCCGTCAATACCGTCACGACCCACCGCCGCAACATCATCCGCAAACTGCAGATCCATTCCCTCGCCGGACTCACCATCTACGCCATCGCAAACAACCTCATCGACAAATCCCTCTTCGAAGACAAAAAATAAAGGCACCCTATCGTTATGTCGACAGGTGCCCTTCATACATCTTACATCTTACTTCTTACATCTTATTTCTTCCACGCATTAATGATTTCACCGATATACATCGAGTGGATTCCAGCCGGGAAATCAGCATACATATTCTTAGGAGCATCACTCTTGAAATAGCGTGGATCGAAAGGTGCAGCATACATTATCTTGCACTCAATCACCATCGTTGCCTCAGTATAATATGGAGTACCATTCTCAGTATAAGCAGTATGCAGACCGAGAGCCTTAGCCTTGTCGCCGTCGCGTCCGCTCTTGCTACCCATATAATTCAACACCTTACGGTTCTTCGCATCAAACGCCATCACGGTGAAATACTCCGACTTATCCATGAACTCCTTTGTATAACGCTTTTCAGCCACATAGACAGTCAGAGCCGGACGTCCCCAGAGAATTCCGATTCCTCCCCACCCTATTGTCATAGCGTTGCTCTTCTCCTTATTGCCGGCAGCAAGCAGTTCGGCATCGCGAAACCATTGAACAGCATTCATCGTGAAGTCCTCCCTCACATTAAACTTCTTAAAACCATTCTTCTCCTGAGCCGATGCAGGAGTAACACATAGCAGCAGTACTGCGCTTTCTTTTTTCATAACACATTATATATTTATTTGGATGTTAAAACAGTCCGGTTTTCATCTTACTATCAATTATTTTGCAAACATAGAGAAAAATATCATCTCTCCAAAATTTTTTTGAATTTATCGTTAAGCTCTTACATCAGACTTCAGCCCTCAGACATCAGCCATCTTACATTATTTGTCCTGTCCCTTTCATTCCCTGAATAGTCCAAAGTCTCATTTCTCAAAAAGCTTGCTATTCTTCTTAAACATCTGGTAATACGCCTTCATATTTTCAAGTTCAAACCATTCCCTCTGACGTACGGGACTATTATCAAGGTCATATATTCTAGCGCCTTCCATAGAAAGCATAAAGGGCGAATGAGAAGCAATGATAAACTGACAGTTCAGACCTACAAACTAAATCTAATTCCTCATTACGTTTGGGAATTTCAGGCGCACCCGGATTACACGAATTAGACGAATTCTTGAACTCTGACGTGAAGAATGATGGCGCAGAGCGCCAAATGAAGAATGAAGAATTCGTGTAATCCGTGGTTCAGGACTTTTTCAAGTGGACTCAGTTCGTCTAATTCGTGTAATTCGTTGTGAAAAACAAGACATGAGAGCCTCTTGTGAGGGGTTGCGTGTCCTCGTCGCCACGGCCCAGCGCTGGATGCGATGTTCCTGTGCCTGCATGGCTCCGGTATGGCTGGTCACATCGACAGGGACGCTGAACTGCGGCGCTGCTGTCGTTGGTGGAGAAGTAGGACGGCAACGGGATTCATAGGGCATCAAATTCGGATGTAGCGTTAAGTAGCGTTAAAAATCTTTAATAATCGTATGCTTTTTTGCGACTTTCCGAAATATGTGCTAGCTTTGTAGCAAATTAACTTAAAGGTGTGTTCTATTTATTAATAAATTCTCTATGAATTATCTTTGCAAGCGCCGAGCAGCCCGCTTCGTCCTCCGTCGCCATAGGCTCTCTTCGCCCTTCGGACTTGAAAGTAAATCTGTTCGAAAATAGTCTAAAAGCAATGTCAAGCTAATTGATAGAACCCACCTTAACAAACTTCCATGGTTTTATGACACAAATACTGATGAAAACAAGTCTGACTTGCCTCCTGACGATGGGGGGCTTCTTGTGTGCCCCATTTGCCTGTGCACAGAATCCTTCAGGAACTGCCGATGTTCCTCATGCTTCCATGTATCTTCATGCGTGGAACAGACAGGCTGTAAAAGTTCCTTTCGCTGCCGCCGACCCTGGTACGCCCACCCTTATCCACTGGGGCATGGACACGGCTTGGGACGACGAGGGCAACGTGCTGCGCGGCATCAACTTCATCGGGCGAGACCGTCTGACGTATGGACGTATCTCGTTTCAGGTGATGGATGCGGTCAACGACGACGGCTCGCTGTCCGACCGGCAGAAGAAATTCCTGAACGCACGCGATGTTTATACCCATCACCCCGAGGCTTGGTTCAAGGTCATCAAGGCAACACTGAAATATGTGCAGGACTATGGTCTGAAAGTGGTCTCCATCGCTCCCTTCAACGAGCCGGACGTGACAGCCAGCAACCAGGGAACAAAAGCCGACTTCAAGGCTGTGGCCAAACTGCTGAAGGAAGACCCGTTCTTTGAGGGGATCCGCATCTGCGCCGGCAATACCTGTAACAACGACGGGGCGACGGAGTGGTATGACTACATGAAGCCTTACGTGGACGAAGGAAATACGCACCAGTTGGCGGGCGACTTCAACCATTACGCCGACTTCTACACGCACGTCAAGGCCGACGGCAACATGGCGACCAACGATGAGCTGCACAATGTGATGGAGGGTATCGTCGGTGCCAACTATGGGATGGAGAACGGTATCTGGTGGGGAACCGTAGGCCCGAGCCGTGGCGATTTCTGCCTGGCCACGAGCGAGGGTGGTGCGCGTCTGGGCTATGGCGAGAACCGCGCAGCCTGGTCGGGTGCGGCGGTCTACCGTCTGCCAGACGGCAGAATAAAGGCTTTTGCCGGTGCCAGCGAGCGTCAGGCCTCTCCCAGTAGTTATGAATATGTGTGCAGAGACAAACCTGTCTATTTTGACGGTTACGGCCCCGCATATTCTTTTGCCATTTCGTTGCCGGGTGGCTATCGGTATGGCGATGCGTTCCAGAAGAGCGCTGAGCGGAGTGTTCAGGTCTGCGAGGGTGCCGACGTGCCGCTGTGTCCGCTGACCAACGGCAACTACATCATCGTCAACAAGAAGAGTCAGAAGTTGCTGACGATACAAAGCGGATCAACGAACAACTCGGCCGCCGTCGTGCTGTATGACAACAGGCGCTATGCCTATCAGCAGTGGACGCTGGAGCACCTGTCGGACAATGCGGGCGACCTTACGGGCTACTATGTCCACAGCGTCCGGAATGCCGAAATGAACATGGAGACGGGAGGCTTCCAGGTCAAGGTGGGCGGCACGGTCAGCGTCTATCCTGTGACGAAAGCAGAGAACCAGCGCTGGACGTTCGAATATGCAGGGGACGGGTACTATAGAATCCGGAACTACCAGTCGGGCTTGTATCTCGAAGCAACCGGCGGAAGCACGGCGAACAATGCTGCCGTGACGCTGTGCGCCGGCGCTACGGAGGATCATCAGTTGTGGAAATTCCTGCCCGTTGACGCCCCCTGCGAGACGAATGCCCCGCAGACACCCGTCAACCTCGTCGCCACACCGCGCAGCCATTCTGTGCTTCTTTCCTGGGATGCCAATGTCCAGGACAAGGATTTCAACGGGTATGTCGTGCTTCGCGGCGAGAAGGACGAGAGGGGGGAAATCGCGTATGACGTCATAGGAAGGGGCATTCAGACCAACCGTTTCCTGGACAACACGGCGCGTCCCCGTCATACTTATTATTATGCTGTGCAAAGCGTTGACTATTCGCAGAACCGTTCTGCACGGTCTGTTCCCGTCAGCGCTTCCCTTGCCGACGAGAAAGGACTGGTAGCGCGCTACGAATTTGAGTCGTCGGCATGTGACATGACCGAGAACCAGCTGCACGGCGTGGTCTGCGACCCGTCGAGCCTGGCCACCCAGACCACGGAGTATCGTTCCGGCAAGAATGCGCTGCTGCTGGACGGGGTGTCGAACTATCTGTGCCTGCCCGTCGCGGCCTGCAGCCTTCCTGATGCTACGTATGCGGTATGGGTGTGCGCTGCTTCCGGTGCGTTCGCCAAGAACAGTTGTCTGTTTGACTTCGTCTCGGATGCCGACCACTATGCCAGTCTGTCCTTGAATGCTGGCGGAAGCATCGTGTTCCAGATGAAGAACGGCGAGACGGAGCAAACGTTGCAGGCCGGCAGCATGGCCGAAGGATGGCACCACGTGGTGCTGACCATCGGCGAAGAAAGTGTGGCCATCTACGTGGACGGCGTGGAAGCGGCCAGCGCTCCTGTGGCGGTGCGTCTGTCGGATGTCTGTCCTGTGGTCAACAGCGTAGGTGCCAACCTACTGGAAGACGTGCCACTGATGGATGGTTTCATCGACGACCTGCGGATCTACAACTATGCGCTGTCTGCCGATGAAATCAACGACATCATCGGCCAGACCATCGCTCAGCCGCGACAGACCGACGGATGGAACCTTCCGGCCTTGCCCGGCAAGGATGTGACAAAAATCACTTCGTCCGAGTCGATTCTCCTGTACAATGTCGACGCCGACGCTTTTGTCACTTATGGAATGGACTGGAACACGCAATCGCTGGCTCAGCGTCTGCCCAAAGGCGACACGACTTTCAGTTCGAAATACCGCGTCAAGGTGCAGCGACAGGCGGGCAACAAGTTGTATGTCTCCATGTACGATAAGCCGAATGTCTATGTGGGTTGCCTGGCCGATGCCTGCAATGTCTGGAGCGACCGTTCGATGGCCGAAGGCGCATTCGTCTATCAACCTCTGAACTCTCCCTCGGGCACCGTTTATACGCTCAAGTCCGAGAGCCAGAAGGCGTGTCTCGACCTTGCCTACGCCTACGGCGGACCGCTGACGACGAGCCATGGACGTGGCTATGTCCACTGGGCCTTCATTCCCCGGCTACGCGACAACTGCTGCTGGCCACTGCCGGCGACCTCACCGTGCCTGTCGACGCGACTTCTTTGTTTACGAATGCCGACATGCTGGGCAATGCGACGACGGCCGACTGGACGGACGTCCCAACCACCCTCGGCGACGGTGACATCGAAGTGCTGCACCAGACTTTCAAACTCCAGCAGACTCAGACCGACCTTCCCAATGGCGTCTATGAGGCTGTGTTCCACGCATTCTACCGAAACGACGGCTCAGGGCGGCAGCCTGTTGCCACGGCTGCGGCGGGAAATACCGTCAATGGGAATCTGAACGCCTTGCAGGATATTAAGAAGAATGAAGTCTTGCTGAACACCGAAGAGACGATGGCCGGTGCTGCACAGACGCTGACAAGCGACCAGGCGCAGACGACACTCAGCGACATCATCGTC
>CACYGK010000051.1 GCA_902774005.1 uncultured Bacteroidales bacterium
CGTTGGCGAGGTTTCCGGCACATTGAAGACAAGCGTTCCAAGTCATGGTGTGAAGCTTTATCGCCTCGGTGACAATAAACCTAATGCCATAAAGACTGTTGAGCAACAGGAAAGGAACAATGATGAATTGTCGTCAGAGGAACAGTGTTATGACCTCATGGGACGTAAGGTGCAGAGTATTTCTCATGGATTTTATATAAAGAAAGGAAAGAAATACCTTGTGAGATAAGTTATATGTATTGGATTATATTGATTGTTGCAGGACTGTGTGAAGTGGGTTTCACATATTGTCTCGGGCGGGCAAAGGGAATCGCTGGCACGGAATGGTGGACTTGGATTTCTGCTTTTGCCGTTCTATACGTACTCAGTGCCGTATTCCTTGCGAAAGCTACTCAGACGATTCCATTGGGTACGGCATATCCCGTATGGACTGGTATCGGTGCCGTTGGTACTGTGCTTGTCGGGATATTCATATTCCGTGAACCCACAACCTTCTGGAGAATCATAGGGACAGGACCTTATCAACGAAAACGATAACGAAAAATAGGTTAAGGGTTATGGGTTATAGGTTATAGACTTCTTACATCTGACATCTTACCTCTGACATCTTAATAGCTGAAGTAATTTCTTTCTCAGAAATTTGGAGGAATTGTTTGAAATATCAGTATGTTCACTTCGCTTCGCTCGTGCAATATACTACCGCTCAACATAAAAAATAAATGAATTTATTTTGTTATGTATTCACTTAACCGTATATTTGCAACCAAATGTATTACAAGTAAATTACAACGTATGGCAACAACAATCACAAGAAGACCCGCATCGTTCAGGCTGAGGTCTGACCTTTTGGACGGCTTGAAGCGCAGAGCTGCTCGTGAAAACCGTACTCTCAACAACTATGTGGAGAGTGTGCTGCTGCGTGTGGTATATGATGAACCCAATGAGGTGACTAGAGCCGCCATTGAGGAGGCAACATCAGGTCATAATCCCAACAAGGTTTATAATAGTGTTGATGCAATGTTCAATGATATTCTGAATGAGGATTAATGAAAAAACTGCAACCGTTAACCTTTAACCTTTAAACTTTACTACTAAACTCCGTAGAAATAAGAGAAATGGTAAACGATAAACCAAAAAAACGTTCGTAAATTTGTGAACATTCGTTTTATGTTATATCTTTGCGCCCAAATTAGTAAACAATATGATTGTTTCCTTTGAAAAGGAATATCTGAAAGAACTATACATAGGCGGTAAGTCTAGCGATAAGAAATATCGCTTCCAACCTCAAATAGTCAAGAAATATATTCGTGTTATTGCCTTGATGACAGAGGTTGCAAACGTGCAGACATTGACGAAGTATGGAAGTTTGCATTATGAACACTTGCATGGGGATAAAGAAGGTCTTTCGTCCGTCAGGCTAAATGACAAATACCGCATAGAGTTTCGCGAGATTATTGAAGATGAGAAAAGCATTGCAGAAGTAGTAAGTATAACAGAATTATCAAATCATTATAAATAAAGTATAGGATATGGAGCATATAGAGGGTATAAACGACAATATGATTGCAAACAATTTGGAGCCTCATTATCTGACCCATCCTGGTGAGGTGTTGAAAGACGAATTGGAGTGTCGCGGTATCAGTCAGCGCCGTCTGGCAAAGGAAATAGGTGTTCCAGTCAGTCAACTCAACGAGGTTCTTAACGCCAAACGAACTCTAAGCACAGAAATGGCTCTGCTTATCGGTCAAGCTTTGGATCTTGATGCGGCACCGCTTCTTTCCATGCAAATGAAGTATAATCTACTTACCGCAAAAAGAAACAAATCCTTTTTGAATCGCTTAAAGGAGATTTCCAAAATAGCGGCAGTATTCTGATTTCTTTTAACCATATATTTTTCAGAGTATATAGCTCAACCATACAACACAAAACCGCTGTCACGTTAGTGATGGCGGTTTTTTTGACGTTTCCTGATTTTGGTTGACTGTCAGTATGTCTAAACCCTAAGATTAGTTGACTCGGTTAAACATTAAAACTTATATAGTTAACTTTTAACTTTTAATTTTTAACTTGTGAATCCCTGATTCACATCCCCCCCTCGTCTGCCTCTTCATGAGCGTGAGCCTGCCTTTTTGCACCGCGGCTGAGACGTGGTGAAACAGAGGGTGAAATACGATGTTTTCAACAGTAATTTTGTTATTATTACGAATAAAATCCGTAATTTTGTGCGGAAATAGAATGAAACGAT
The DNA here is from genome assembly GCA_902774005.1 of uncultured Bacteroidales bacterium. Taxonomy (GTDB): domain Bacteria; phylum Bacteroidota; class Bacteroidia; order Bacteroidales; family Bacteroidaceae; genus Minthosoma. The sequence continues at coordinate 2,246 of CACYGK010000051.1, forward strand.
GAAAAAAGCAATAATTATCCTGTGTAGTTTGTTGTTTGTGAGTATGTTGGCTATGGCTGATAACGTTGTGTTGTCGCCATATCTGTTTAAGGTGGTTGGTCCGCGTGTGTACAGAAGTGAGGCTACACGACGGGCATTCAGTCTGGACTGGACTCCGCAGTCGGAGCAGAAGCAGACCCCTGTGGTGGAGACGGATGGTATGCGCTTGCGCGACGGTATGAACGAACTGATGGATATTCAGCTTTTCAAGGCTTACATGGAGCACCCTACTGATTTCCAGTACCACGAAGGCATGGTGGAGGGTCAGCAGCTCATCTTTACCGATGGTACGGTAGAACAGACAGGCAGTCGTACGGGCGATAAGACAATGAGAGACCTGCTCAGTGTGGATTCGGGTAAGAAGGACGTTGCATCGCTTGTGGGTCCGCTCGACATCGGACTGGAGATTGAACGTCCGAATTTCTGGAAGACGAATGGTGTGTTCAGTCTGCAATATACCCAGAACTACTACTCGGAGATGTGGTATAAGGGTGCGAACAACAACATGACGTTCCTGGGTTCTGTTCTGCTCGAAGCAAACTATAACGACCAGAAACGCATCCAGTGGGATAACAAGTTGGAGATGAGACTCGGTTTCATCAACTCGAAGAGTGATACGGTACACAAATATATACCGAGCGACAATAAACTGTACCTGATGAGCAAGTTGGGTGTGAGAGCTGTCAAGGATTTCTTCTATACTCTCTCAACGGAGGCACAGACACAGATCATGAACGGATATAAGGTGAACGACACGACGAAGTATTCAGCTATCCTTGCTCCGCTCGATGTGTTCGTGTCAATCGGTATGGACTACAAACCCAAACTGAAACACGAGAATACGTTGTCGGTAGCTGTCCTGCCGCTTTCGTACAAGTTGCGTTATATCGCCGGTGGCGACGACGTGATAATAAAGGAATACAAGATGCGCGACGGACTGCGCCACCAGAACGACTTCGGTTCGAAGATTGAGGCAAACTGTAAGTTCACTATTGTGAAGAACCTCGTATGGAAGAGTCGCCTCTACTACTATACTACATATAAATATGTGGAAGCGGAGTGGGAGAATGTGCTGACCTATTCCTTCAGCCGATATATTCAGACGGAGTTTTTCACCCTGTGGCGATTTGATGATAACCGCGACATGAAGTACTGGGACGAGAAACTCGGCTTCTTCCAGTTCCGCGAGTACCTCACATTGGGACTGGCGTATAAGTTTTGAAACAATTAAACAGTAAACAGTAAACAGTAAACGGTAAACGGTAAACTGTAAACTAATAGAGTTAGTACATAGGAGTGTTTTTGTTCTATTTGTAAAGAAAATTGGAGTTAAATGCTAACAATTTGCAATTATTTTAGCTGATTTTGTTGCAAAATAATTTTGCTTGCCATAACTTTGCAGCCGTAATTTGAAAAAAAGCTAAAAGAAGACATGAGCAAATTGGTAAAAGTTGAGGGTTACAAACCGTTGCTTTCCCCCGTTCAGACGGAGCAGGGAATAAAACTCATCAAAGAGTTTTTTCAGGTGAACCTGAGTACAGCGCTCCGCCTGCGCAGAGTCACAGCACCGCTGTTCGTACTGCGTGGACTGGGTATCAACGACGACCTCAACGGTGTGGAACGTCCTGTCACTTTCCCTATCAAGGACATGGGCGAACAGACTGCAGAAGTGGTGCACTCGCTGGCTAAGTGGAAACGCATGATGCTGGCAGAGTATGCCATAGAACCTGGTTACGGACTCTATACTGACATGAATGCCATACGTGGTGACGAGGAACTGGATAATATCCACTCGCTCTATGTTGACCAGTGGGACTGGGAACGCACCATTACTGCCGCCGACCGTAATCTCGACTTCCTGAAGAAGATTGTACGTGACATATATGCTGCAATTCTGCGCACAGAATATCTGGTTCACGAGACCTATCCTCAAATAAAGCCGTTCCTGCCGGAGGAGATTCACTTCATCCACAGTGAGGAACTGCGCCGCAAGTATCCTGACATGAGTCCGAAGGAACGTGAAGATGCTATCTGCAAGGAGTATGGAGCTGTGTTCATCATGGGTATCGGTGGTAAACTGGGCGACGGCGAACCGCACGACGGACGTGCACCCGACTACGACGACTGGAGTACACCAAATAGTGACGGTTTCTTCGGTCTCAACGGTGACATCATGATATGGTATCCTCTGCTGAATCGTGCACTCGAACTCTCTTCGATGGGTATCCGTGTGGATAAGGAGGCTCTCCTGCGTCAGTTGAAACTGGCTGGTAAGGAAGACCGTCTGAATCTCTACTTCCACAAGAAACTGATGGGTGACGAGATGCCACTCAGCATCGGAGGTGGAATAGGTCAGAGCCGACTCTGCATGGTACTGCTTCAGAAGGCACACGTCGGAGAAATACAGGCAAGCATCTGGCCCGACGATATGAGAAAGGAATGTGCCAAGGCTGGTATGCCACTCATCTAAAACCTACGGACGCTAATGTATTACGTATCGAAACGCATGGAAATCTCGGGCAGTCACCAACTGAGCCTGAGCTACGAAAGCAAATGCTGCAATATGCATGGGCACAATTGGATTATAACTATCTACTGCAAGTCTGAAGAGCTGAACGAAGACGGTATGGTCTGCGACTTTGCACATATCAAGCAGTCTATTCACGGTTATCTGGATCATGGTAACCTGAACGAACTACTGCCTTTCAACCCTACAGCCGAGAATATTGCCCGCTGGATAACCGAACAGATTCCGCAATGCTACAAGGCTAGTGTGCAGGAAACGGACTCCAATACTGCAGTATATACTAACGATGCCAAGATAGACGGACACGAAGCATTGTGATGCGATATAAGATAAACGAAATATTCTACTCTATACAGGGAGAAGGCCACAACGCCGGATGCGCTGCGGTCTTCGTCCGTTTTTCGGGGTGTAACCTCCGATGTCCTTTCTGTGACACTCAGCATGAGGAGGGTACGATGATGACTGTGGAGGATATATGTAATGAGGTGGCACAGTATCCGGCAACCCTCGTGGTACTGACCGGTGGTGAACCCTCACTCTTCGTTGATGCCCCTCTGTGCGATGCACTCCATGCCCTTGGTAAGAAGATAGCCATAGAGACCAACGGAACACGTGAACTGCATGTTCCTATCGACCACGTTACATGCAGTCCGAAATTTGAATATTGCAAGGAAAGCGATGCCTCAGTCCGTCTGAAACATATCGACGAACTCAAGGTAATCTATACAGGCAAGAACGATATGTCGCTCTATGAGAATATCAAGGCTGACTCGTATTACTTGCAGCCATGCGATACGGGTAACAAGGATGAAACAAAAAAAATAGTCGAACAGACGCTCGACTATGTTATGAATCATCCGAAATGGAGACTTTCACTCCAACTTCATAAGATTTTAAATGTAAGATAGTCCGAAACGGACAATCAGCGTTAGCAGCATGGCATAGAAGCCTGCCAACAGGTCGTCAGCCATGCAGCCCCAACCACCATCTACATTGAGATCCACCCATCGGCAACCCAAGGGTTTTGTGATGTCGATGATGCGGAAAAAGGCGAATCCAACGGTGGAAAGCAGGAACATCTGCCATACCGGACCGTCGAAGAAACATACTGCCAGACATGCCATCCACGTACCCAATGGTTCGTCGATGACTACGGCGCGAGGGTCTCTGCCCCAATAGCGTTCCATCACATTCGTGGTCCATATACCTACGAGTGTAGTACCTACAAGCAATGCAATGGTGGCTATGAAAAGCCATACGGGTGGTAATATCCACCAGAGAAACCACCAGAACATCAGTCCGAGAAAACCCGCATAGGTGGCGGGAGCACCGGGAATAAGTCCTATTCCTAGACATGTAGAGATGGCTACATGCATCTTAGGAGCTATATGAATATCTTTTGTGTTGTTGTTTGACATTTTTGAAATCTTTTATTCGTGACGAATGGCTTCAATCGGGTCGAGACGTGCTGCTTTCTGTGCAGGGATATATCCGAACAGGACTCCGATGAATACGCAGACGAGGAACGAGACATATATGGACCATGCAGGTATGCTCGACGGCATACCGATGGCAGGGGCAAGCAATTCGCTGACACTGACTCCCAGCAGGATTCCTATGAGTCCACCGGTGACGGAGATGAGTACCGACTCGATGAGGAACTGAAGCGAGATGACAGCTCCAGTGGCTCCTACAGCCATACGCAAACCAATCTCCTTAGTGCGTTCGGTGACACTTACCAGCATGATGTTCATGATGCCGATGCCGGCTACGAGGAGCGAGAAGGCTGCGGCAACGACAAGGATGAGGGTTACGGTGTTCATTGTGGTGTCCATGGTTTCCATCATCTCTGCCTGCGAACGGATGGTGAAGTCATCGTCTGCATCGCCTTTGAGTTTGTGGTTTTCGCGAAGTATCTGTGTCAGTTCTTCGATAGCTGCATCGGAGAGTTCTTCGGTGATGGCGGAACAGACAATGCTTGAGAAGTAGGTCTGTGCTGCTATACGTTTCATTACGGTAGTGTAGGGGGCTATGATTACATTGTCCTGGTCCATACCCCAGTTGTTGTAACCTTTCCCTTTGAGTACTCCGACGATGCGAAGCGGTATAGACTTGAAACGTATGTTTCTGCCGATGGGATCAACCCCTTCACCAAAGAGTTCCTTCACGATAGTCTGTCCGACTACTGCCACCTTGGCTGCTTTCTTTATGTCTTCCTCGGTGAAGCAGTCTCCCTTTTCGATTACCCATTTCTTGATTTCGAGGTATTCGGGACTCTCGCCATAGATGGTGGAGTTTGTGTTGTTGTTGCCGTAGATGACCTGACCTGCGGATGTGACTTCGGGCGATACGTTGGTGACGTATTTCTTATTAGCCATTATGCTCTGGTAGTCGGCAATCTTGAGTGTCTGCATGCTGGATGGGTCCTGACGTACACCGCCACGCATGTCGGCTCCCGGACGAATGGTGAGCAGATTGGTACCCATGGTTGACAGCTCCTTGCGTATGCTCTCTTTCGAACCCTGTCCGATTGCCATCATGATGATGACGGCTGCAACACCAATGATGATGCCGAGCATGCTGAGGAAAGAGCGCATCTTATTACTGGCAATAGCTGTAAAGCTGACTTTGAATAGGTTTAGTATATTCATTTTAATTCTTCTTACATCATACATCATACATCTTACATCATACATCATACATCTTCCATCAGTCGTCTTGTGGTTTTGGCAGTGCTGCAAGTGCTTCTGCTGCCGACTTGATGTTCGGATTGAGTGTGTCTTCGCGTATCATTCCGTCTCGCAGATTGATGTTACGGCTTGAATATTCTGCAATCTCCGGATTGTGGGTTACGAAGATGATGGTATGTCCCTTGTGATAGAGTTCCTGAAAGAGTACGAGCATCTCGAACGAAGTACGTGTGTCGAGGTTACCAGTTGCTTCGTCGGCAAGCAGTACGGCGGGGTTGTTGACCAGTGCACGGGCAATAGCTACACGCTGCATCTGTCCACCCGACATCTGGTTTGACTTGTGTTCCAGACGGTCGCCCAGTCCTACAGCCTGAAGAGCCTTGATTGCTGCTTCGCGTCGCTGCCTTGCGTTGTATTTATTGTTGTACATCAGTGGCAGTTCTACGTTCTCAACTGCGGTAGTCTTTGCAAGCAGATTGTAGTTCTGGAATACGAATCCTATCTTTTTGTTACGCAGGTGGGCACGTTGATTCTTCGACATCTTTCTCACGCTTATGCCGTCGAGGATATAATCGCCGGAAGTGGGTGTGTCGAGACATCCGAGTTGGTTGAGCAACGTCGATTTGCCCGAACCCGATGTACCTTGTATGGTGACGAACTCGCCTTCGTAAATCTTGAAACTTACTCCACGCAATGCTTTGACAGTCTCGCTGCCTACCTGGAAGTAACGTTTCACGTTTTGCAGTTCGATTACGACCTTTCTTTTGTCTTCAGCCATAGCTTTGGGTTATTTCTTTTTGTTGTTTCGTGGACGAGGCATGAACGGGTTGCCGGTTTTCTCCTCTTCTTCCTCTTCTCCTCCGTCGATGTTGAAGTCCACGAGTACTTCCGTACCTTCATCTATTCCACTGATAATCTCGGTCAGCGAACCGTTTGTAGTACCCAACTCTACGGCATGAGCCTTGAAGGTGTTGCCGTTAAGAGTCCATAATTTGGCAGGAGCCTGCACGTCCTCAATAGTCTGTTCCTTAGTCATGATGGCTTCATTGGGAGTAAATCGCAGAGCCTTTGACGGTACTGCCATCACACCGTTCTTCTCGAGTGTGTAGATGGTTACGTTGGCTGTCAGACCCGGTTTCAGTTTCAGGTCGTTGTTAGGAGCCGATATCACCACCTCATAGGTTACGACATTGCTTTCGGTAGTGGCTTGCTGGCGTACCTGAGTCACTGTACCTTCGAATGTATCATCAGGGAACGCATCAACGGTAAATGATACACGTTGTCCTTCCTTCACTCCACCTATGTCAGCTTCGTCGATGTCGGCAATCACTCGCATGTCGGTCAGGTCCTGGGCAATGATGAAGAGGGTAGGGGTTGTCATGGATGAGGCTACTGTCTGTCCTTCCTCCACTTTCTTCGCGAGCACTACTCCGTTGATTGGTGCTGTGATGGTAGCATAACCCAGGTTAGTCTGTGCTTCCTGTACTGCCTGCTGCTGTACTTTTACTGTCTGCACGGCTTTGTCGTAACTGAGTTTTGCGTTCTCGTAGTCGTTAGCACTTACTAGTCCTTTCTCGTAGAGGGTCTTGAAACGATTGTAGTTAGCCTTTTGAAATGCGAGGTCGGACTGTGCGTTCGACAGATTGCTCTGTGCACTTGCCAGTTTACTGAGCAGGTTGGTCTTGTCCAGTTCGGCTATCACCTGTCCGCGCTTTACTTCGCTGTTGTAATCGACATATATCTTATCGATGATACCGCTCACCTGAGTACCTACTTCCACTTCGGTCACAGGTTCGATTGTACCTGTGGCAGTGATGCTCGTAGATATGTTCTGTTTCTGCACTGTGGCAGAATTGTAAGTCACTTTCGGGTTGTTAGAGCAACTTGCAATGATTAATGCAGCAGAAATTATCGCAGCCAGTTTTTTCTTGTTTTGCATATAATGTTCAATATTCAATTATCAAAGTTCCATTTTCTCTCCTGCATAGAATTTCAGCAGGGCTTTGTTGTATAGTGTTGTATATTTTACTTGAAGCAGTTGTTGTTCGGCCTGTAGCAGATTGTTCTTGCCTGTGGTCAGTTCTACGATGTTTTTCAGTCCGCAGTTGAACTGTTCGCTCACGAGGTAGTAACTTTCCTCCATGCTTTCCTTATTCTTCTTTGCATAGATGAACTGCTGTTGCGAGGTGGTGGCATCGAGCCAGTACTTCTCCACACTCTTATATATGTCTTTCTTGTGTGCCTGCAGGGTCAGTTCGTTGTTCAACTTCGTGAATTTAGCCTTGCGTATAGCAGTACGGGTAGTGAGTTGATCGAAGATAGGCACGGAGAGGGTCAGTCCGAGCGAATTGGAGAAATTGTTCTTGATCTGCGTGCCGAAGCCGGTATTTTGTCCGCTTGAGTTGTTTGTTCCTATTCCGGCAGTCATTGACAAGGTCGGCATGTAACCGGTTCGGGCTGATTTGATAGCTATTTCGGCTGACTCGATGTTAAGTTCGCCCTGACGAATCTCGGGACGGTTGCCGAGTGCTGCAAGATAAATGATTTCCTTATCAGGAATGACAGTGAGCACTTGTGAGTCGTCGATGCCTGGGTCAACGACATCAAACTCCTCGTTATCGCTGAGTTCGAGCAACTGTTTCAGTTGCAGTTTGAAATTTGCCAACTGACTCTGTGCGCTTACGAGTGAGTACTGGTCCTGATTTACCTGTGCTTCCAGTTGTATCCAATCGACTCTTGCCAGACTGCCCACTTCCATCATCTCCTTTGCACGGTCAGCCTTAGCCTGTGATGCCTTCACTATTTCTTCGTTCACACGTACAGCCTCTGCCTCATAGAGAATCTGTACATAGTATTGTACAATCTGTTCCTGAATGGTGTTTGCCTGCGTCTCCTCGCTCAGTTCGTTCATCTCCTCTGTGAGCTTATTCTGCTTGATGGTCATGCGGTTTTTGTTCCAGTTCCATACCATCCAGTTTGCATTGATACCATACGAACCGTTGTAACTCACATGGTTGGTGTTGGTTGTCATCGAACCGTTGGTCAGGTTGATAGTTGACTGACTGAAGGGACGGTAACTCATGTTCTGGTTTGTGCTGAACGACACAGAGGGGAAGAGTGCAGAGCGGCTCTGCAACATATCCTCGTGACTCTGCTGAGTCTTGATTTTTGCTTGTTTCAGACTGATGTTGTTAGTCAGAGCATAATCGATACATTCCTGTAATGACCATATTTTCGCATTCATCGTGAATGGTAAAAGGAATGCAAGGGCGCAGATGATTGTTCTTCTTGTCATTTGTGTTTTGATTTTAATAAAACGAAAAGCACTTGTGCTATAAGCCGGGTTCTGTAGCTGGTCGGAGACCAACTGTTCGTCATTTATCTACGACACATGTCACCATGTGTCTCAAGCGTTCTACCCTCTGCCTTGGGCGGGCTACCCTCATAACGGCAGTATACATGAACTTGCAGCTCCTAAGATGCACAGCCAATATGTCACCATATTGCTGGTGGGCTCTTACCCCACCTTCTCACCCTTACCCCAAGGGGCGGTTGTTTTCTTCTGCATTACTCAACCCTCACGGACTGCTTCTACATTAGGAAGTAGGATGCCCTATGCTGCCCGGACTTTCCTCTTTCGGCACGAATGCCGCCAGCGACGAACTGCACAACTGCTTTTCGCATTGCAAAGGTACGGGTAATATGTGAATTGAAAGTTAAAATAAAACTTTCCTTACACATTATTTATTTATAATTAACAAAAAAAATATTACCTTTGCGGATGAATTAAAATTCTTTTAGGTACGTGTTCCGATTATCACCGCTCATACTGTTTATCGTGCTTTATTTGGGTACAAGCGTTGTACTGAAAGATTTTTATAGTGTACCCATTGCTGTGGCGTTCCTCCTGTCTGCTGTATATGCTATACTTGCTCCCGGGGGAACATACAAGGAGCGTATAGATTCTTTTACAAAGGGTGTCGGTGAATCAACTGTCGGACTGATGCTTCTCATTTTCATTCTGTCTGGTGCGTTTGCTGCAACAGCAAAGGCTATGGGAGCTGTAGACAGTACGGTAAATATGACCTTGCAGATTCTTCCGCCTGCTTTGCTCCTGCCTGGTGTGTTCGTGGCATCATGTTTTATCTCGTTCAGTATAGGAACGTCGTGTGGTACGATTGCAGCCTTGACTCCGGTGGCGGTAGGTATTGCCGATGCTGCCGGTATCAGTGTACCGTTGATGGTCGGACTGGTGGTAGGTGGTACGTTTTTCGGTGATAATCTTTCGTTCATCAGTGATACTACAATCATTGCGACTCAGACTCAGGGATGTAGGATGAAGGATAAGTTTCTGACTAATATCCGCATTGTTTTACCATGTGCGTTAATCCTGGTTGTGGTATATTTCTTCATTGGTAATAATGCCGGCACGGAGACTCATTTAGGTGACTACCAACCTGTGAAGATAATCCCGTATCTCTGTGTCATTGCAGCTGCTCTGAGTGGTATGGATGTGATACTGGTGTTGATTCTCGGACTGTTCACTACGGCTCTGATTGGTGTGCTGGATGAAAGTTTCAGTCCGCTGGGATGGTTGCAAGAAGTGAATAACGGTATAATGACAATGGCAGAACTCATGCTCTGTACTTTGCTGGCAAGCGGTATGCTGGCTATTATACGTAATCAGGGTGGCATACAGTATATAATTGAGAAAATAACACGGCATATCAATGGACGACGTGGCGCAGAACTGTCGTTGGCAATGCTTGTGGTGTTTGTGAATATATGTACTGCAAACAATACGGTGGCTATCATTACTGTAGGAAGTATTGCCCGTGATATTGCACAGAAATTCGGTGTTGACCCACGCCGCTCAGCATCTATTCTCGATACTATGTCATGCTTTGCTCAAGGACTGTTACCCTATGGAGCTCAGGTGCTCATAGCTGCAGGACTGGCTTCTGTCAATCCGGCTCATATCATTCCTTTCCTCTGGTATCCGATGATGATAGGTGTGGCAGTGGTGCTGAGTATACTTTTTAGAAGCAATTCAAAATAATAATAACTAAAACCTTTAATGTCATGAGAAAATTTACACTTTTCCGTAATGGGAATAGGTTCGTGGAACTTATTTGTGCAGCGATGCTTGGAACTGCGTCCATACAGGCTGCAGACACAAAGACTGTTTATACGTTCGATGTATTCCGCACTATCGACCAGACAGACGTGTCGGTATGTCCGACCAACACCAGTGTGTTGGGTAATGTACTCAACTGTGCATCGGAAGGATCGTTTGCTATTGCTCTCGCAAATTCTGTCGTAAAATTCTATGCTGTGAATGCTGCAGGTAGTTATGCTGCCAAGAACAGTTATTCACTTTATTTCACCACTGCAGGGGCAGCAGTAACTGCTGCAAACAAGAATAAAGCCATCTCGACTGTGTTCGATGAGAAAGCGGCAGTCAACCTCAATACGTTTAATGACAAACTTGAGGAGGGTAGCAGCTATCAGGTGAAAGAGGCTTTCATCAATGTGAATACAAAGGATACTGTGGAATTACACTTCAATGTCATCATAGGCAACAAGAAGAAGGTGGTGACTGACATGCCGCTGTTCAACCATCGTAAGGACAAGATAGACTCGTGGCTTGCAACTCCATACGTGCAGCAGAACGACGATGAGGGTGAGGTGAACAACTGCATTCAGGTTGCCCCGGGCGATAAGATTACTATGGGACTTCGTGTACGCAACGAAGGTGACAGGGTTGTGTTCAGCGTAAAGAATCCGGCAGGCAAAACCGTAAAGAATACCAATGCCAACGATTTTGTGATTGAGAATGTGACAAAGGAAAATATCGGTACATACACTATGACTGCCCGTTACACTCCGGAAGGAGAATCGATGAAAGTTCAGACCTGTTCTTTCTTTGTCGATGTTCAGGAACATCAGGGTGAGTACTTCGACTGGGATGCTGATGGTCCGAAGTGGAGTTATGATTTCCGTGATGAATATCCTGAGGGTTTCGCTGTGCCGACTAAGACTCATACGTTCAAGAAGAAAGACGGTACGGATGCCAATCAGGTTCATGGCGAGTGGTGGAGCGTGTATTGGGGTGATAACCTGAACTCGGAGTGTGGTAATGCAGCCACTGCCAAAAAATCAATGGAGAATGCTGTAGCAAAGTATGATGTGGATTTTGCTTATATACGTAACGAGATGGGATGGCCACCTGATATCAATGCACGTCAAGGTTGGAAGTCGTTTGTATATGTATTCGGTTCGGGTCTTGCCAACGACAATACAAGCAGTACTGAGAAAGGTGGTTACCAAAGTCAGACGTATGTTGATGGAAGATCATGGCCTTGTGTATGGGCAAGCTATTATCCCATGAGTCGATTCCGCGATGATGCAGACAAAAAATGGGATGACGGAGATTATCAGCGTGAGGCTATGATTCATGAAGGTATTCATGCCCTTTTTGCCGACTATCCCGGATGTAAGAAATCAGCATGGTTCCAAGAGGCTGGAAACGTCTGGCTTCAAGGTGCGATGAACGCCAAGCGCGGATTGGGTGCTCAGGTGTCTGGATGGCTCGGAGTGGGTAATCTGATTTGTCCTTTCATGCCTATCGAGTGTTACTCGGGGTGGTTGCAGGACGGTTCGTTCGGAGGTCCTGCTGCAGAGGGTGTCAATATGTACAACGGAAGCCAGCAGATATGTACCTGGCGCAATCTCATTGGTGGTGTGCAGTATGG